>JADFYT010000389.1 GCA_015232935.1 Desulfamplus sp. | reverse complement strand
GATCTATGCTTTTATTAAATAATGAACTCTCTACAAGAACCTTTTTTTCAGCAAGCAGTTTTGTCTGTGCGTAGATAGTCATTGGTCTTGCCTGGGATGTCTCGTAAAATATCTGTCCTGGCAAACCAGCACCATAAACAGATATGGTACTGAAAAAAACAACTCTTTCAACACCTGACCTGAATGAAGCTTCAATTATATTCTGGGTTCCGATTACATTTACGTCATGGTACAGGTCGTACATAGATGGAGGAGGATTGTTGATATGAAGCAGGGCAGCAAGGTGAAAAACATAATCCACACCTGATACAGCAGCAAAAACCGATGAGTAATCTGTAATATCACCATAAAATATCTCGACATCAGTCGGGGAAATCGGGATAAAATTAGTAGGTCTACGCTTTAACAATATCCGAATCTTGAATTTCTGTCTTAATAGCTCTGCTACCAGCAGTGGTCCTATCTTTCCAGTCGCACCTGTCACCAACGCGGTTTTCATCAAAAAAATTTAAATCCCCATTTGTGAAAATACTTAAAACCGCTCAAGACAAAAACAGATGTCCATTTAAGACTCTTGTGTGATGCCCTTTCCCAGCGATGAACAACACTTGCATCAGGGCAATACAGGCACTGTGCCTTATTGCGGACTCTTCTGCAAAGATCGACATCCTCAAAATACATAAAGAATCTTTCATCAAAGCCATTGAGTTCTTTTATCATATCTGCTTTTGCAAAAATAAAGGATCCGGAGATAAAAGGAACATCGATCACATGATCATAACCAGTTTCCCGCATCTCATAATTATTAACTCTTTCAGTCAATATAGTGTCAAGACGAGACGGCAGGATTCGTTTGAGCCACGGAGGCAAAAAACGTCGTACGCAAAGATCAAGTATGGCCGGCTCCCTTTTATTCAAGTATTGGCACGAACCGTCCTCATTGCATATTCTGCATGTTGCAATAGCCGCCTCTTTGTGGCTCTCCATAAATCTGACCATAACATGGAACAGATTCTCCGGAACAACCATGTCAGGATTCATCAGAAGAATAAACTTCCCCTTGGCTCTGGCAATATTCTGGTTCTGGTTGGCACCATACCCCATGCGTCTTTTATTTTTGGTAATAAGTATCTCTGGAAATGCTCTCTGAACAAATTCAACAGTTGAATCAACAGAACAGTTATCCACAAGCAGTATTTCGCCTGGAATATCTTTTAGTGCACGCTTCAAAGAGGGCAAAAGAAGCTGAAGATCTTTTTGGTTATTGTGTGAAACAAGCAGAACGGAAATAAGCATGGCTCAAATAGTTATAAATACCACCATGCTCTGAACAGAAATGGCGTATATCCACGTTTTGTTGTTTTTTATTATTTGTCCACAAGAGAATATGTGTTGAATTTATTGCAGATTTAAAGCTGAAGTTCTTCAACGTGATAAAGCCCATTTGATATGGTGAACAATGCTGTTTTGTTGCCATAGAGTCACAAAATTTTTACGTAAAGGCCGTGTAAGACGGGATTTTTTTATTTTGCATCTGAATGCCTCTTTTACAGCCCTCAGATACCATTGGTATTCACCAGATTCAATAGCCCTTACACACCCGAAGCAGAGTCTTGAAAATATATAATAGGCTGACATGGGAAACGGGGCATACTGCCTGAGTAGCCAGATCGTGTTCCTTGTGGGATAAAAAACCTGGCGCCAATTGGCTCTTCCTGCAGGAGAATTTCTGTGTACAACAGTGCATCTTGGATCATAGTATATCTTATAGCCAAGTTTTTTGATCTTGATCGCAACATCAATTTCATTTTGATATAAAAAATATCTTCCTGGAAACCAGCCAATCTTCTCAAACAGCTCCCTTCTTATGGCAAAACCACACCCCACAAATGCAACAGATTCACAAAAAGTGTCAGTTTTGCTATCTGGAAGATGCCACGTCTGGAAAGGAGCACCATCTTCTGTTTCTATTCTGCAGGCAATCGCACCCGCATTTTCACATCTGTCAAGAGATTGGACAAGAAGATCAATTGTGTTGATGTCAACTGGATGGGAGTCATCATCAAGAACAAGGATATATTCACCTTTAGCCTTTTGAAATCCAAGATTCAGGCCTTCAATGCCCAGATTATCCTTTAAAGACAAATTGATAATCCAGTAAGCCTGTGATTCAAGGAACTGCGTGGTACCATCTTTGGACGCGTTATCAATACCTATAACTTCAATATCGTCTCTATTGAAGCATAATTTTTTCAATTGACCTACCGTCCTGACAGTATCATAGAGTCTGTTGTAGTTAAGAAAAACAACGCTCAACTTTGGATTTTTTTCTATATGCAAAGACCAATATCTCATTCTTTTTTAATGAAGTCCTCCCCGCCCGCCGCACAGGCTGTAATACTTAGCTCCAAGAGGCGGGGTATTAACCCAAGCTACGCAATAAAGCGACAAAGGGGAAGTCCATGATTAAGGCAACCGGCTGAAAATTTTTCGTTCGTGTCGATTTAACTGATCACCTGCTAACAGTTTTTCCATCAAAGTGCAAGATAATCTTTACCAATTGACAAGATATGGC
>JADFYT010000388.1 GCA_015232935.1 Desulfamplus sp. | reverse complement strand
TCCGTTCTGAATGGCCTGGACAGCAATCTCTTCTGAACCTGTACCAGTAACAATGACCACAGGAATTGTCGGGTTGTGCTCTTTGATGATCTCGATTACCTGAAGTCCTTCAAATCCGGCAATATTAAAATCGCTCAAAACAGCATCAAATTGATTAGTATCAAGAGCCTCAAGAAATTCTGTCCTGTTCGACGCTTCGGTAATATGGAATCCTCCATGTTCTCTCTCCAGGGCATCCCTTACCAGCTCACGGTCAAGAGCATAGTCTTCGATATATAAAACTCTGATTGTATCTTTCATTTGTGTCTGTCCTGTATCTTGATTTTATTGCACAATAATTTTTTTGATACTGTTCATTATATTCTCGAAGTCGACGCCTGTCAGTCAAGAGCATTGTCAACACTGTCAGAATCAGGATATGCAGGATGGTCAGGATTTACAAGTACAGGATACAAATCCTTATTCATACTGTATATCGTGGCTATCCTGATTCAGACAGATGTTCATATGCCCGGGAAACGATAGCAAGGTGTCGTTTTTGAGTATATTTTCAGTTACTCTATTGGCGGTTCCACATTCAGGATCAGCCAGTAGTCAGCGACCTTTTTGACTACATCAAGAAAACTCTCAAAAGAGACCGGTTTGACAAGATAGCTGTTGGCGCCGTTATCGTAACTCATGGCCAGATCCCCCTCATCTATTGACGAGGTAAGAATGATAACCGGCAATCGTTTGAGTTTCTCGGTTTTCTTGATCTGCCTTAATACTTCATGCCCGTCAATCCCCGGCATTTTAAGATCAAGCAGGATAATGTCTGGTAAGGGATTTTTTGTACGGTCTGTATAACAACCTTGTCCAAAAAGATATTCCAATGCCTCTTTTCCGTCTCTGGCAACCTGAATCCTGTTTTTTAATCGAGCTTCCTTGAAAGCATCAATAATTAGTTCCACATCCATTGGATTATCTTCAACCAGAAGTATTGAAGCAGGTTTTGTCATTGTCGGTTTCTCCCTTTAACGTATGCGGGTAATTTTATTTTAAAAACACTTCCTATGCCGGGTTGCGACTCCACCCGGATCTCCCCTCCCATGAGCTGGACCCCTTTTTTTACGGCGGCAAGCCCGATGCCGGTTCCATGATACTTTTCCTGGCCGTGAAGCCTTTGAAATATTTTGAATATCTTTTGATGATATTCAGGTTCAATACCTATTCCATTGTCAGCTATCGCAATTGTGATGTATTGCTCTTCAAGTTCAAAACTGACATCTATCAGGGGCGGCTCTTCCTCTTTGCTGTACTTCAGGGCATTTTCAACAATGTTGATGAAAATGTGAGTCATAAGAGTCAAATCACCGTTAACAACTGGCATCTGTAAAGGAAGATTGATCTTTGCGTTTTTATTTTTTATCTGGTCAGCAAGTGTCTCCATGACCGTGTTAAAAATATCATCAAGTATTAAAGACTCTGATTTTATCGCGTTTCGTCCCAGGCGGGAAAATTTGAGCAGGTCATCAATCAGCACTCCCATCTGCCTGCCGGCCTTGATGATATTCTCAAAATAGTGTTGACCCTCTTCATTCAGGCATGCTTTGTGTCTTCGGTTGATGATTTCGGCAAAACCGCTGACAGAACGCAAAGGGGCACGCAGATCATGAGAGACTGAATAGACAAAATCTTCAAGCTCCTCATTAATATCCTGCAACTGCCTGGTTCGTTGAGCGACCCGCTGTTCGAGCTCCCTGTTAAGCATTCTGATTTTTTCATCCACAAGATAGCGTTCGGTTATGTCATGGGTAAACCCTGTGGCTCCTGTACATTCACCGTTTTTATTGAAACGCAGTTCCGCCTTTTCTCTGACCCATTTCACTCTGCCTTCAATCAGAAGGCGCTGCTCGATGTCATAAATTTTTTGATTCAATGCCTCTTTCCATTTCTTGTCAACGTATTTTTTGTCTTCAGGGTGGACACAATTCAAAAAATTTTCATAGGTCAGTCTTGTTCCTGTCGGAATCCCGAATATCCTGTAGTTTTCATCCGACCAGATCAGAACATTATTTTCTATATCAAGATCCCAGGAACCTATATGTGCTATCTCCTGTGCCTTACGCAGGATCATCTGCTGTTTCAACAGCTCTTCCTGTGCTCTTCTTTTTGCGGTAATATCCTGGAAAATACAGTGTGTCTGCTGAAAATTTCCCTTTTCGTCCTTTCCGATTTTTCCATGAAATGAAACAAGTATGCATTCACCACTTTTTTTGATCATATTGAATTCCACACCCAAAACTTCACCGACTGCCTTGAATTTAGGAAAATTTTTCTTGAAATGGTCTTGCCAGTCAGGATGCAGGAAGTCACCAAATGATCGTCCTATCACCTCCTGCCTGGAGTAACCAAGAATATCTGACCATGCTTTGTTCACCTCGATAAAATTGCCGTTTTGATCCAGCGACTGATAGCTCATTGGTGCTCTTTCATACAGCAGTTGAAACTGCTTTTTGCTGTCTTGCAATGCATCCTTGATTAGTTCATTTTCAGAAACGGTCAGCTCCAGTTCCTTAATCCTCTTTTCAAGCTCTTCGTAGGATG
>JADFYT010000387.1 GCA_015232935.1 Desulfamplus sp. | reverse complement strand
ATCGCCAATCAGGTTAAACGGCACTTGAGGTTCTATCTCAAAAACAAACTCAAGCCCCTTCTCTTCCGCATTTAATCCAATGGCATTAACCAGGTGGCCAAGGACATCTTCCAGATCAAATGGTATGGATTCAAGCTCGAGTTTGCCGGCATCAATTTTTGAAAAATCAAGGATATCGTTGATAAGATTGAGAAGATTGTTTGCAGAGCCAAGGATCTTGTCAAGATAATTGAGCTGCTTGGGAGAGAGATCTGTTTTTTTCATAAGATGAGCCATGCCAAGCACCCCGTTCATCGGTGTCCGTATCTCATGGCTCATACGGGCAAGAAAATGGCCTTTGGAGGCATTGGCTGACTCCGCGTTTTTCATGGCACGGATAAGCTCTTTTTCCATGAGTTTATGGGTAGTCATGTCCATGGCTGTGAAAAGGTATCCTTTAATGGTGCCACCTGTACTGTAAAACGCGGTAATTGAAAGGTTTACCGGAAGAAAAGAGCCATCTTTTTTAACATATGTCCATTCACTGCTCTGAGATATCCTTTGTTTTACATACTGGTCAAATACCTTGATGGGATCAATAGCTATTCGCGGGTTGTCTTGTGTTCTTTCTAAATCACAAGAAGGTTTAAGGAGGTCTGGAGCAACCGCTGTACTTGCAAGCCCCATCAATTGCTCTCCGTGGTATCTGATCTCTTCCACCAGATGGATAGATGCGATATTGCGTTTTTCTTCCATCTCAAAGGCACTGTATCCAAGAAGTGTCGTGGCACCAGGGCTAAAAAGGGTAATCGTTCCATCAAGATCAGTTGCAATGATGGAAAGCTGTGTTGCTGCATCCAGCACAGCCTGCCGCTCGGCATTGGCACTTTGAAATTTGCGGAGCATCCTCTCGGTCTCCTCAAATTGCCTGACCACAAGTTTTGCTGTTATGTCGGCAGCCTCTCTTGCAACCTTGATCTCTTCTCTGAGCATTCTGTTTTCTGACAACAGTGCTTCTATTGTTGGCAAGACCATTGCTGGCAAGACGCCGGTTCCATTATTTTGATGAAGATGCATGGAGTTGTCCGTTTGGAACATAAGCAGATTTGCTGCAATTAATGTCTGATTGAAATTCCTGAACAAGAACACAGGCAGCCTCGCTGCAATTGTTATTGCAAGATTGAATTTCCTGAGGAACACAGGCAGCCTTGCTGCAATTTTTGCTGGATAGGGCTTTGCAGTTATTGCTGGAATTGATGGATTGGGTTTTATGGTTATTGCTGGAGTTGCTGGACCGGATTTTGTAGTTATTGCTGGATCGAGAATTTTGAACATAAACAGAATGCCTGCCGTTCACAGCTATTTCAATACTTATGTCAGCGGCTGTCCTGATCAGCTCATGGCTGCATTCTTCTTTTTCGCTGTATTGATGGCATCCAGGCTCCAGTCCCACAAGAAAGACAGACTCGGGCAAAGAGCCTTCACACACCATCGGAAGCACTGACAGAAGATAGGCAATACCGCTGTCATGGCCGTAGTGACAGTTATCTGTATTGAGGCAATCGGTTATCTGCTGCTGATCGAGAATCACGATTCTGGTTGTATCCTGTTGATTGAGCATTACAATTTCTTTTGAGACAGTGCTATTTGTTTTTGACGGAATTTCATTTTTTTCTGATAGTGCAATATTTTTTCGGGAAAAAGAGAGACTCTTGATTTTTGCAATATCCTTATTTTCTTCAATATCCCTATTTTCTGCAGTATCCCTATTTTCTGCAGTATCCCTATTTTCTGCAGTATCCCTATTTTCTGCAATATCCCTATTTTCTGCAAAACCGCAGACAGTATCCACAAAAACAACGTTTCTGCTATTCTCAAGATGACAAAGAAGATTCAGACCGGCTGTTCCGCCTTCAATTATCTCAATGTTTCCATAAGCCCTATCAATGTTTCCATAAGCGGGAATGCTTGATGAGTCCAACGAACAACGAAGCGTTAGAAAATCGTAGTCATGCCTGCCTGATTGCATATGCAGAGTGTTTGATAAAGATTTTGACGAGTTTGAGTCGTTATAGAGATACCAGCATGAAGAGCCGGTCAATAAATCATGGACAGCCATTGCAAGGGCATCTTCAGGGAACAGGCGGTTGCCGATACAGATGATTTTGTTTTTTTTATTTTCTGATTCCATGTTTTATCTGTAGATTGTTTTTACCTGGGTATTGATTATGCCGCGAACTCAAGTAATTCCAAAGTGATACCACGATTGATTTCGTCTCTTGCATGACTTAATAATTTTTTATTTACCTCAGAAGAAATATACTCTTCTCCACAGTTATCACATATATTGGCCGGTACTTTTTTAAAAACCAGTGTCGTGTTTTTCTGCTCCAGAATCACAGTTGTAAAACCATCTTCCGTATGGCCATTTCGGCAGATTACACATTTCATCTTATTCTCCCTGAAAATTGATTAATCCATTTGAGTGGATCAGGTTTATATACGGTAATAACTACCAGTTTTCTTTCAACTAAATTTAAAGCCGCAACGACATGCAATGGTACATTTTGCAACCCGATTCCATTAATCAAAACGCTTGGGAAAGCGAAGTGGTAT
>JADFYT010000386.1 GCA_015232935.1 Desulfamplus sp. | reverse complement strand
GGATGGGAATATATACCTTGTTAAGGAGAAACCTGAGTCCCCTGTGGGCATAAAAAAAATGTATGTGAAAAGAAGCCTTGGCAGGGTTGACACAGGTTATTACGTCATTTACACAGGTGTAACCGGATCAGTATGGAGAAGACAATACTGGAATGAGTCCGGGAAATCATGGAGCAAGGATCATCCTAATTTAAGAATTTATAAAACCTATAAAAAGATTAGCCGGGAACTGTTAAAAAAAATAATCAAAAATGGCGGCGGCACAACCAAGGATTACAACAGAATATGGACAGCCTGTGAGACTCTTAAAACCCCTCAGATAATGAAAGAGGATTATGTACAAAGGGCAAAAGAAGACATCGCTGACATAACCGCACGTGTAGGGGGAAAATGGGGAGCAACGGATCTGCTTCGAGAAATAATTGAGCTTGAATATAAATATCCCAAACCTGATATGGCAGCAAGAGTCGAGATCTATGAGCATCAGCGTTCATTAATAATTAAAGCGGCCAAACATCAAATGCGTTATAATTGATTCTTAACCCTAAATTGAGCGATTTTCCCTTTCTATCTGCAGTAAGGTATCATATCTCTCCCTAACCGATCAATACTCCATTCAAACAGGAGCCATAGCATTAAAATTCTTGGTATTGGCGACCTCGGTGCCACAAATACTCCCAACGACGGACTTCGCACATTTGCCCTTGGCTCATGCGTTGCCGTTATTATACTGTATCCCAGGACCCGTACCGTTGGCATGGTACATATAGCCTTGCCGGATTCAGCCATTGACAGCTCCAATAGAGCTCAAACTCAGCCAGGCTATTTTGCTGATACTGCAATTCCTGCTCTTTTTCGTAAGATGCAGATTTTTGGTACAGAACAAGAAATAAAAAAAATCGGCCTTATTGTCAAAATAGCAGGTGGTGCTAATGTCATGGTCCCTGACGAAACCTTCAAAATTGGCATGAGAAATATACAAGCCGTAAAAAATATTCTCAAATCATATGGGCTGAGACCAATAGCTGAGGATGTTGGAGGAAATATCAGCCGCACAGTCACGGTTCATGTTAATACAGGAGAAGTAGTTCTTACATCACCAGCAAAAGGAAGGTGGAATATCTAACGCCTCAATTTAGGGTCCGGTCAAAAATAACTTCACATTTTGAGGAGGGAAATGTGAAGTTATTTTTGACCGGACCCTTAGGTAACGATAAGTTGTAAAAGTATCAGGAGTTGTTCCCCATGACCAGCTATATAAAAAAAACCGAATGTAAACGATGCGGCAAATGTTGTACAAAAGGCGGGCCAGTGCTTCATATAGAAGATAAAACTCTTGTTGAGGAAGGGCATATTCCCATCAACAGGATAATTACCATCAGATCCATGGAACCAGCGCATTCCCCGCATATAAACACAGTTGAGCCAGCTGCTTCTGAGATGCTTAAAATCAGCGGTCAGGGAAAAGAATGGACATGTGCATTCTTTCAACCCAGTTTAAATAATTGTGGTGTCTACAAGACACGCCCCATTGAATGTAAACTCCTGTTTTGCGAAGATACAGCAGGGATTTCAGCGGTTATAGGAAAAGAGCTTTTACAGCGGTCTCAAATTATTGACAAGAATACAGAGCTGTTTGACTTTGTTCAAAACCATGAAAATGAATGCCCGTTTTCCATGCTCCATGAAATGGCCGGTCAAAGTCGGAAAGGTACATCTCTGCCAGAAAACTCCAGGGCGGATATCTCAAAATTAATAGCAAAGGATCTCGTCCTTCGAGATAAAGGAATTGCCCATTTTCGTTTTTCTGTAGAAGAAGAACTCTTCTACCTTGGCAGACCTATGTATTTTTCTCTCCCCTATTACGGCCTGCACCCTGAACATTTTCTACCATCTTAAAATGAAGAGAAGCCTAAACTGAGCGTTTGTATGACAAGGTTATAATGATGACAAATAATGATATTTTACGCAGAATCAGATACACGTTTGATTATAATGATTCTCAAATGATCGCGATTTTTGGATTGGCAGATCATAAGGTTACACGTGCCCAGGTGAAAGAATGGTTAAAAAAAGTTGAGGACACTAAAAGTCCTGAATGTACAGATAAAAATTTAGCAATTTTCCTGAATGGTTTGATAAATGATAAGCGGGGTAAAAAAGAAGGAATCCAGCCAGTTCCAGAGGAAAAATTGACAAACAATATCATTTTCATGAAGATGAAAATCGCCTTAAACCTGAAGGCTTTGGATGTTCTGGAAATTATGGATTTAGCAGGGATGAAATTGAGTAAACATGAGTTAAGCGCATTTTTTCGACGACCAGATCATAAACATTATAAAGAATGCAAGGATCAAATATTACGTAATTTTTTAAAAGGTATGCAGCTTAAATATCGCCCAACACCATAGATTCTGTTCTCAAAGCCCCCATATGCAGTAGCCTTCCTGAAAAAAACGCAAAAAAAAGGCTCTTAGCTAAATAGCTAAGAGCCTTAAAGAGTGAATCCGGCGACGACCTACTCTCCCACCAAGTCACCCTGGCAGTACCATCGGCGCTGAGGAGCTTAACTTCCGTGTTCGGAATGGGTACGGGTGTGACCTCCTCGCTATGGTCAC
>JADFYT010000385.1 GCA_015232935.1 Desulfamplus sp. | reverse complement strand
TCAGGATTATCAGGATAAAAGGATGGGCTGGATAAAAGGATGGGCTGGATAAAAGGATGGGCTGGATAAAAGGATGGGCTGGATATTATTTATGCCGGATATCCTGTAAATTCTGACCATCCTGATTCAGACAACGGATTTGTATCAAAACCGATAAGCTATAGTTTTCCAGATAATCAAATTGGCGGGAACACTGCCTGAGAACACTGGCAAAGGGCATGTCTCACCAAAAGACTTTTCTGGAAGTCTATAAGAAAGCAGAAATATTTTTTGAGTTGAATGATGCCGCATAATGCCTCTATTTTTTGCCTTTTGCTGTCATCAATCCCCATAGCCAGTTAATTTTGAACCTTTCTATCTCTACCTGGGCATAGCCTGCCTGTTCCAACATCTGTTTGCACTCCTTTGTACGGTATATTTTAAAATGAGCGGGGTTTGAAATCCGCAGATAGAGTTCGCACAGTTGACATGTGATATAGTCATGACACCAGTCTGTAATAACAATCTGGCCTCCGGGACGCAGCACCCTGTACATCTCCTTCAGTGCAAGTCCGGGGTTACGGATATAATGAAACATGTTGCAGGATATAACAATATCAAAATGGTTGTTTGCAAAAGGGATATGCTCTGCCAAACCCGCACATAGCGTCACATTGTCCCGAAGTCTGCGGCGGGCAACATCAAGCATCTCAGGTACAAGGTCAAAACCTGATAATTGCGCCTCCGGACATGAGGATGCGAGACGATAAAGCAGAGATCCTGTTCCGCAGCCTACATCAAGAACCTTGTCAGTCGGTTTCATATCCATGCGTTCAATCGTATTTCTGGTAGTAGAGTCAACATAAAACGACCATCTGCTTTCATAGTATGGTGCGGCCTTTGCGTATTCCTCAGCTACAGGATTCTTTTTAGCCATTTTGTAAAAGAGTCTCCAGTCACAATTATATTAATGCCACTTGTTTTTTTCTTCCATTGTTCTGCATACGTGAAGTTCTTTGTAATATTTTTGCAAAAACAGCAATCAGTCTTTCATTGCTTTGGGCTGTTGTGTTATGAATGCTCATTTATTGAAATGAAGCATTCATGGCCGTTGTATGCTCACCCCGAATTACCAAAATCGGAATGAATGCATTTTCACGGTAAACTTTAAAATTTCAAAAAGGGCATTTGTAAAGGAGCATATTCCTGATGAACTACACAATTTTTGATACGCCAATCCTGAAAACTGTCATGCAATGGTCGTCCCGTTTGTTTTTTTATGCCACAGGATGGAAGGCGGAAGGGACAAGGCCTGATTTTAAGAAGTATGTCCTGATCGCTGCCCCCCACACCTCTAACTGGGATTTTGTCTATACACTGCTTGTTGCCTTTATTCTGAAAATCAAAATACATATGATGGCTAAACAGGAGCTGCTCCGCCCCCCGTTCGGCCCTGTTCTAAGGTGGCTGGGAGTTATTCCCATTGACCGCAGCAAATCAAACAATACCGTTGCTAACATGATTCAGGCATTTGACGAGCATGAAGAGCTTGCCATGGTCATCCCTCCATCTGGTACCAGAAAAAAGGTAATGTACTGGAAAAGCGGATTCTATCATATCGCGAGAGGTGCCGATGTTCCCATTGTTATGGGTTATATAGATTATAGACGCAAGGCAGGAGGTCTTGGCCCATGCATAGTTCCTTCCGGCGATATTGAAACTGATATGGTTCGGATCAGATCCTTTTACCGCAAGGTTACCGCAAAATATCCTGAAAAATCGGTTGAGGCTCCGATTGTCAATATTTCGCTTCCAAGGTGAATAAAATTCGGGGAGTCAAAGATCAATGCTGCCTTTGAAGACAGATCTGGCAGGCCCTGTTTTGTATATATGGTTATCTGACTCCCGCCACTCGATCTTCAAATCTCCGCCATTAAGATGGACAGTTGCCTCCCGCTCTGATTTGCCGTTAAGGCAAGCCGCGACCAAAGCCGCACTTGCTCCTGTACCACAAGCAAGGGTTTCGCCCGCTCCACGTTCCCACACTCGCATGCTCATCTGCTTTCTGTCAATTATCTGTATGAACTCCACATTGGCCTTTTCCGGAAATGCGGGATGCTTTTCTATCTCTTTGCCACAAGTTTCAACCGGAGCAGCACTGACATCATCGACAAATATCACAGCATGCGGATTGCCCATTGAGACAGCCGTAATATTGAAGGTCTTCCCATCAACATTGATCGGGATGTCAACAGCCTGCTTTTTCCGGTCACTTGCATTTTCTGCAACATTAATCAGTGTGGATTCCTTAATCTGGTTGGGTTCCTTGACCTGGGTTGACTCATTAACATGGACAGGTTCAGTAACCAGGTCAATGGCTGCAAGCTGTTCAAGCGGAACAACAAAAGGAATCTTTACAGGATCAAGCACAGGCTCTCCCATATCCACACATACAGATTGCACCTTGCCTGAATCATCTGTGATAATTTCGGGAATTACCCTGCCGGCACGGGTTTCAACAGTCATCCTTTTTTTTGTTATAATTTTGTTTTCAAACAGATACTTTGCAAAACACCTCATCCCGTTGCCGCACATCTGGGCTTCTGATCCGTCACAGTTGAAAATCCTGAACCCTGCATCCTCT
>JADFYT010000384.1 GCA_015232935.1 Desulfamplus sp. | reverse complement strand
GTCTGGATCAGCCCTGTTAACATGACGCTATCCATGATTTCGCAGGGAGTCGATCCTGATACCCTTGAGATTCGCTTTACCCCTGAGATGTCCGGCCTTCTGCCAGGCTTTCTTGGGCTGCTCTCACCCGGTAAGCTGGAGTGTGTGGTTGAATTGCAGCAAAACGATGCCGGTTTGCCACAAACTGGTGAAAACGCGATACAGACAAACAAAAATGCAACAGAGACTGGAGACAGCCCGGCACAGGGAGCCGAAAATCCAGAGCATATGGATGCAAATCCTGAACAGGTCAGTGAAAATGTTTCAGGGAAAACCATATTTTATCCTCTATTGTCAATCAAGTCTGATAATCATGATAATATTCAAAAATATTTTATCACTCTTGAATTTGAAGAAGACCAGTTCAAGAACGTTATGAAAAGTATCTCTTTGATGAATAACGGCTCTTCTGAAAGGAAGAGCCCGTTTAAAGAGTTAAGAATTGACTACACGCACAGCCTTGACAGCAAAAGATATCCGGTTTTATGTTTTCCCTGCAAATATCAATGACTCACGATTGCTTGTTCAAGCTCAAATTACGGGGTGGCGTTTGATGTGCTTCATTTTTCAAGAGATTTCTGCACGACGCCTAAAACCTTGAAGGGGCACTATGAAAACCAAGGACTCACTATTATAACACTTGTTGAATTTATATGAAAATTACAGAATCCATTAAAGTTATCAAGAAAATATTGGCAGATCCTGACAGATCAGAAGAGCATGACCCTCTGATGGTTGCAACCAATTATGCCCAGCAGTGTCAGGCTGTCAATGAGCGGCTCAGGAAGTGCCGGTCCCTGATTCAGAACAATATGGCCCAACAGGCAATTGAGGAGGCAGGACATGATCCGCACCTCATTGACCTTTGTACAGAGATGAATGGGGCAGTCCCTGATGCCTGGAGCAAGCTGTGCAGGCAGAAAGGGTGGCCTGCTCCTGAACAACTTGACATGGAAGCCTTTAACGAAATCATGAAAAGGTTTTCAATGGAATCTGCCATTGAACCTCTGCTCAGACAGCTTAGAAAGGCAAACAATCAGGGACACGTCGGGCAGTGCGTTGCCATTCTCAGGGAAATTGCAAAAAAAGACCCTGCCAACCAGGAATGGAAATCGGATCTGGCTGAATTTGAGACAGCCTATCTTGAGCAGATAAAAAAGAACATTGAGGAGTTCAGGCAGGAGAAGAACATAAACGGAGTCGCAAGACTGATAGCAGAGCTCAAGCAGCCATGGACAATACCGATTGACGCTATCCAGGTTCAGCAGATGGAGAATTTTATTGAGGCTCAGTACAAGGAAAATCTTCTTCAAGAGGAGCAGGAGATTGTAGGCAGAGTAAGTATCTCGTTCCAGTCAGGAAATGTTGATGCCCTCGGGGATGCCATTGCCGTATATGAAAACCTTGAAAGGAAAAGATTTTTTACTCCTGACCCCTCCTTGCGTGTTATCTATGCCAATGCCCTTCACTGGTATCAGCAGCAGATCAAGGCAATAGCGGTAGAAAAAGATTATAAAAACAAACTCGCACACATCAATGAAAAAATTGCTGACGGCTCGCATGAAGGGATAAAAAAACTGTGGGAAGAGATTCAAAGATTTCCCTTTCCGGTTCCTGAAGATATTGAACCAGATGTTAAAAAACTGATTGTCAAGGAGAAAAAAAAACAAAGAGGGCAGCAGAGAAAAAAACAGATGGGCTATATAATGCTGATTGTCTTTGCGATGGCGTGCGTCTGCCTGGCGGCTACATGGAATTACTATCGACAGATAAAAAACAGACTTGTTTCAGATCTTGATGCTGCTGTTGCATCTGAAGACTTGCCTCAGTGCAATGAAGTAGTTGCGGATATGACTTCAAGGCAGATAGCCTTTATAGACATCCCTCTTTTCAGCTCCGCAGACATAGGAAAACAGCGTGATAAAGCAAAACAGGTGGCTCTATCTCTTGAGAACAAGCGAGCCTTGTTTCAGGTGTTGATAACAGAACTTGAGGATATGAAGGCACAAGGATTTTCTGCCGGAACAATTGAAGGGACAGAAGGCAAGATAAGGCAGATTATAGAAGCCTCCAGTGCGGTAACACCTGCCAAAATCGCCCGGCTGGGAATAGTCCAGGCCGCATGGGAAGAGCACAAGCGGGTTATAAAAGCGATGGAAGAAAAACAGCTTGCCGCTGTTTTTGAGAAGATAACAGATCAGTTCAGGAATATTTTGCCTGCTGTAACTCCAGAAGAGATGGAGACCAATGAGATAACCTTTCAGCAGATTAAAGAACTTATTTCCCAGGGGACACAATTTGGCAGCGTATCAGGTTCCATGAAAAAAAGTCTTGGAGACTTTAAAAAGCAGCTTGATTCAACAAGGCAGGTCATGGCCGTCAGAACAGAGCAGATAAGAGAAATCACGAATGCGGGCTCCCTGGAAACATACATAAGAGCACTTAAAATCTTTTCCGAAACATTTCCTGATGATCTTGTCGCAAAAAGAGTCCAACCCGCGATTGAAATGGAAAAGCGATATAATTATCTGCTCTTGCCTCCTCAGATAAATCCATCTGACTCTTTATCAAAAGGTACCGATAGT
>JADFYT010000383.1 GCA_015232935.1 Desulfamplus sp. | reverse complement strand
AATAAGCCCCTGCATTGCAGAGGCCAATTCACACGCCTTGTTCTGGTCAAAAGGGAGTCCCTGCGGGGACATTAAAATTACTCTGGAGCCGGGTGCTGACAATTTTGCATGTCTTATGGCATTAGCAAGCGGCTCTGGTCTCATCACCATGCCACAGCCCCCGCCATAAGGTCTGTCATCAACACTGTTATGTCTGTTAAATGCAAAGTCCCTTATATTAATGGCGGTACCGGAAATAATGCCATTTTCCCTGGCACGTCCAACCATTCCATTATTTAAAAAAGGCTCTATCAGCTCAGGAAAAAGCGTCAGAACCGTAAAATTGATTTTATCCACTTTTAAGGGTTACTCTTGAATGCCATGCTCAAAATCAATCCCTAAGTCCGTCAGGCAGATCAACAGTCATCTGGCCATTATCAAGATCAACAGACAGAACCACCCATTCCAGTGCGGGTACAAGTATCTCTGATCCATCTGCCTTGACGACAAACACATCATTGCTGCCGGTGGGCATCACATAATCGATAACACCAAGGTATCCTGAATGTATGTCTGTCACCTTAAGTCCAATAAGGTCTTCCCAATAATAAGTGTCTGTCTCGAGGTCAGGAAGATCATCTCTGGCAACACAAACATTTTTGCCCACAAGACCCTCGGCAATATCTCTTGTTACCCCCTCAAACAGGGCAATAATTCCTTTTTTGTGAGGTGTTGCACTGACCACATTATACCATTTTTCACTGTTGTCCGAGGCAGCCAGATTACCTGACGCAGCCAGGTCGCCCGATGATCTACTCAGAAAAAACCTGATACCAGGAGAAAAAAGATCAGAGGATTCGGCAAACGAGCGTATTTTAACATATCCTCTTACTCCATGGACTCCGGTAACTTCTCCAATTACAATGAGATTACGGTCAATATTGTGCCGGTCAAGGCGATCAATATTGTGCCGGGTGGTACTGCCATGCCCTGCAATATATCGCCCGGCAATACCTCGGGGAGTTTGATCCAAATTTATTACTCCACAATCTCCAGAACAGTACGCTTTTTGAGTTTCGCAGACGCTGCACTCAGAATTGTTCGCATGGCCCTGGCCGATCTTCCCTGTTTTCCTATTACCTTTCCCAGATCCTCTTTTGCCACCTTGAGCTCCAGTACAGAAGTTTTACTTCCCTCCACTTCTGAAACTTCTACCTCATCAGGATTATCAACCAGTGCCTTTGCAATGTATTCAATCAGCTCTTTCATAGATCCATCTCCTTAATATTGGGGTGTTGAGAATATGGGCACATACAAATTGTACGCTATAGCTAAAGGGCTGCTTACTTGCCCTTCGCGATTCAATAAGGCAAAACCGGAACAGAAAACAGTTCCTGCACAAGCTTAGGCAGGATTGGGATTAAAACCCTCTTTTTTTAAAATACTCTTTACGGTGGTGGTAAGTTGTGCACCAACACCGAGCCAATACTTTATCCTTTCATCCTTAAGGGTAATTTGAGCCGGCTCAACCATAGGGTTGTAGGTGCCAAGTGTCTCGAGAAACCTGCCATCTCTTGGGGATTGAATATCGGCTGCCACAATTCTGTAAAATGGTTTCTTTTTTGCTCCACCTCGTGCCAATCTTATTTTTACGGACATCTTGTTTTTTCTCTCCTTAAAACGGCAGCATGTTCTTTAATGAACGGATGCCGCCTTTATTAAATTTTTTTATAACTTTCATCGTTTGAGTATAACTTTTGAGAAGCTTGTTGACATCCTGAACAGATGTACCGCTTCCCGATGCAATTCTTTTTTTTCTGCTTCCTTTGATAATTGTGTGATCACGCCTCTCATCCAGAGTCATTGACCGGATTATAGCCTCAATCCTGACAAATTCCCTGTCATCAATATTCATGGTGTCAAGCTGTTTCTTGTTGACACCCGGAAGCATGCCGATAAGATCCTTGAGCGAACCCATCTTTCTGACAGAGGCGATCTGATCCATAAAATCTTCGAGAGTAAACTGGTTTTTCTTCAGTTTCCTTTCAAGCTCTTCAGCTTTTTTTATATCTACTGCCTCCTGGGCTTTTTCAATAAAAGAGAGAGTATCTCCCATGCCCAGAATTCTGGAAGCCATTCTGTCAGGATGAAAAGGCTCCAGAGCAGTTGTTTTTTCACCCACACCGATAAATTTAAGAGGCTTGCCTGTGACAGACTTGATGGAAAGAGCGGCTCCGCCTCTTGCGTCTCCATCCATTTTTGTCAGGATTACGCCGTCAAGATCCAGTCTGGCGTCAAATGCCTGTGCAATGTTCACAGCATCCTGACCGGTCATGGCATCCGCAACCAGGAGAATTTCAGAAGGCTTGACCCTCTTTTTAATATCCTCAAGCTCTGCCATCAGTTCATCATCAATATGCAACCGGCCTGCGGTATCAAAAACAAGGGTATCACACCCTTTCAGAACCGCGGCTTTAATAGCCTCGCTGCATATATCTACCGGCAGCATCTGTGTGGTAGATGGAAAGACCGGAACATCAAGCTGTGTCCCAAGTTTCTGCAACTGGTCAATAGCTGCTGGACGATATACATCCACAGGTACAAGGTAGGGTTTTCTGCCATTTTTTCTCAGAAAAAGAGCAAGTT
>JADFYT010000382.1 GCA_015232935.1 Desulfamplus sp. | reverse complement strand
GCAGAAAATATGGTTTATATTGCATCAATTGGAAAGATGCTGCGGCGTTATAAATAATTTTTAAACAGGCTCTTAAACCAAGCGTATATATCAATGCATTATCTACATCCTGCATCTGCAAATCTCCTATCACTCTGTCAATTACACGCTCAGAAATGGTAGCAAGATTATCAGTCATCACAACTGAATCTGCAAGAAGGCCGGATTGCAACCCTTCAGGAGAATTCAGTTTTAAAAAAATCCGACTTGAATGGCCTGCTGGACTAATATTGCTGCTTATCATGGCAACAATCACCTGAGACAAGTCTGTTTCAAGATTGTCCGCCTGAACAATCAACGATGGACGAAGTTTGGCTGTTCTCAAATCTGAATTTGGAAATAGAACCAAAACAACATCTCCACGTTTATATTGTTTTTTTGTATGCATCATAATTGTCATATATATTCATTTCAGGATTATCCCAGTCCTGAGCAAAACTTGATAATCTTGAGCGTAATTCGCCAGCCTCTGCCCGAGCAATTCCCCGCAAATTCAAATCGACATCACCCTGTTCAATAAAGGTAACAACAACCTTACTGCCATCAGGAATATTGACGGGTTGCTCATATAACTCAACTTTACCCATACGATATACCCCATTAATATTTGTCAACATAGCGAATCTCCTTTATCACTATTTTACCCTGTCATCTCCATCAAAACAGATTCCAGACTTTCAAGTCTTTGCCATATCATGTCATGATTCTCTGCAAGAACACTGTTTTCAAGCACTATCTCAAGAATACCATCAAGTTCCTGAGCGTGATCCAGGGAAACACCTCTTGCCTCATTCAGTTCAGACAAGGCGGCTTCAATGTTAGTAAGCTTGCTGTCTGATATAGAGGATATCTTTTTTTTCTGAACCTCAATAAGCGAGTCAATAGAATCAATCTGCTCTCTTTTGTTAAGAAGTTCAATTTGAAGTTCAGCATACCTGATGCCAAGCGATTGCTGCAGAGTCTCCTGTTCAAGAACAGCCTCTTTAAGTTTCTTGATTTCAAAAGCCTGCTCAATCCGGGTTTTGCACACATCAATAGCTGCAAGAATCTCCTCTGACTCTTTTTGGGCAATATCCAGACGACTCTTGGCAGATGCCCGCTCTATCAGGCTTGCAATAAAAGCAGTGTTTAAATCCTGGGCTTTTTTTTCAAACTCATCCCTTTCAATGGATGTCTCGGATAAAAACCTTGAGATGTCTTCAGAGAGCCTGGACTTTTTTTTCTTTAAAACAAGCTCCTTCTGCTTGTTGATATCTGTCTGGTTTTTAAGGGTGGCAATATCTTTTGAATACCCTGATATCTCTTCTGTCAGTTTCTGTACCTTGATCTCAAGCTCTTTTTTTTTGTTTTTCAACCTGGACTGCATTGCGTCTTTTTTCCTGAAACCGCCTTTAAGAAGAGTCAATGCCTCCTGCATGTCAACAAGTTTCTTGTTCAGAAGAAATCTTTTGTTTTTGCTCTCTTTTAGTTGCCTGTCAATCAATGCGACCTCTGTATTCCGGCGGGACAGGCTTTCTCTCTTCTTTTTCAACACAGAGTCCAGATCAAGAAACTGATCATGGAGAGACTGATATTTCAAAAGGGTCTCTTTACGTTTTTTCTGCAATTCCGAAATTGGCAAACACCATATATTTTCAAAGTTATCTAACATAGTGGCTCCCTGAAAAAGCTAAGGTCTATAAAAACTAACTGTGGTTTCAAGCGTTTTAGTGCTGCTCGTCCAATATCCATTCACAACTCTCCATGGAGATCGAGGAATCAATCCAAAGGATCTGTTTTCCGTGGCAACTGTCTCTGCTCGCATAATTTCCAATCCCATGCCTGCTAAATCATATTCTTCCACTGTTCCATCAGCTTTTCATATTTCTGGTCAACCTTTGCTTTCTCCCTTGCAGCGGTTTCAGCTATGGCTATTGATTCATCAAGGTGTTTTTCCAGAGTTGAAATCTGTTTTTTCAAATTCTCAATTTCGCTATTAAGGCTGTTTTCAACTTCCTGGACTTTGTCAAGGGCTTTTTTCTTCTCCTCTCCCTCTTTCTGAGCTACAAGCAGTGCCTGATCTCTATCTTTTTGAGCCTGTTCGGATGCGGCCTGTGCTTTTTCCTTTTGAGATTCAGCTTTTTTGGCGTTACTTAAAGCCTTGTCTCTTTCCATTGCGATCTGTTCGTTCCGGATCTCAAGCTCGTTCTTTTCAGACTCTGCTTTCTTTACGGAGTCAAGAGCCTTCTCTTTTTCAGCTTCCGCTTTTTCGGCGGCCTTCAGGGCATTCTCTTTATCTTCCATCGCAACCTTGATTGCAGCTTCTTTTTCCTCAATTGCAGCTTTGATGGCAGCCTCTTTTTCTTCTTTTGCCGCGTTGATGGCCTTTTCCTTCTCGGCCTCTGCTGCCTTGACAGCCTTTTTCTTGTCTGCCGTTGCAGCATTGACAACAGCCTCTTTATCTTCCATCGTAGCCTTGATTGCAGCTTCTTTTTCTGCAATTGCTGTTTTTATGGCAGCCTCTTTTTCCTCTTTTGCCGCGTTGATGGCCTTTTCCTTCTCAGCCTCTGCTGCCTTGACAGCCTTTTCCTTGTCTGCCGTTGCAGCATTTA
>JADFYT010000381.1 GCA_015232935.1 Desulfamplus sp. | reverse complement strand
ACCATAAAAAATGCCGGATACCCGATAATAGAGCTTGATATGTCTGAATTCAGAAAACTTGACGGGGGCCTAAGCTGCCTCTCTTTACGCTTTTAATCAAAGTTCCGGAATTGCCGGGAGTTTAAAAGTGATGACAGACAACAAAAATTAACGGAAATTTTTAAAATGGCCAAAAATATAAAACCCCAAAAATATTACCCTCAAACTCCTGTTCTTGCGGTTGGAGCTGTTGTGTTCAAGGAGGACAAGGTTCTTCTGGTAAAAAGAGGCAATGCCCCCGCAAAAGGGATGTGGGCTATTCCAGGCGGATGCGTGCAGCCTGGCGAGACAATAAAACAGGCCGCGGAACGCGAGATACTTGAAGAGACAGGCATTATAATAAAAGCTGGACAGCAGATATACTCCTTTGAAGTCATTGAACGTGATGAGACGGACAAACTGAAATTTCACTATTATATCGTGGATTTTGAGGGGGAATATGTTGGTGGGAAAATCAAAGCCGGAGATGATGCTGATGATGCAGCATGGATCTCGGGTGACGATCTCAAGCACCATAATGTCAATCCCAAAACCTTGCAGCTCTTGTCCCAAAAATATAATTTCGGGCAGCCGGATAAAAGCTGATAAGGAATCATATCAAAATCATGGGATAAACAGAGATGGAGTACACGGATATGGGATACGCGGAAATTTCGCTAAAGCTGCCGACAGACTATGATGACGAACAGGTAAAATCGGCTATAAGAAAAGAGCTTCAGCTCAGGAGCCAAAAATTCACGTTTCGACTTCTCGGCAAAAGCCTTGATGCAAGAAAGAAAAGCGACATTCACTGGCTCATAAGAATTGGTGTTGTATCAGACAAGATTACGAATGACGCTCCTTCCGGTGGTAATTCGGCAGGCAATGAGACGCACATGCCGATCCAAAGAGAGATGCTTGAGATCCCATATCGAAAACGAGAACAGAAGGTTCTGGTAGCGGGAAGTGGCCCTGCCGGTTTTTTTGCCGCCTATGTATTGCAGAAATCGGGCTTTGATACCACCCTTGTTGAAAGAGGCACTGACGTAAAAAAACGGGCGGCTTCCATAAAAGAGTTTGAATCTACGGGACATTTCAATCCTGTTGCCAATTATGCCTTTGGAGAAGGAGGGGCCGGAACTTTTTCAGACGGCAAGCTCACCTCCAGAAGCAAGCATATCAGCAAGGAAAAGCGGTTTGTCCTGTCATGCTATGTTCAGGCCGGAGCACCCGAAGAGATCCTTTACATGGCACATCCTCATCTTGGAAGCGACAATCTCAGGCAGATTGTCAGGCAATTGAGAAAAATGTTTCTGGATATTGGCGGAACCATTCTTTTTGAAACAATGCTTGAGGATTTGAAGATCAAGGGGAGCAGGGTTCAAGGGGCTTTGACAAGATCAGGCGGCGGAGACAGATTGAAGTCAAGCGGAGGCAGATCTCTATCCAGGGCTTCCGTCAGCTTATCGGAATCCCGAACTTCCGACAGATTGTCGGAGTCCCAAACTGCTGACAACGTATCGGAAAGTCCGCACGTTCACATGGAAATTGAAGCTGACGAGATTATCATTGCACCAGGCCACTCTGCCTATGAAACCTTTAGGATGCTTATGGGAAAAGGTGTCCAGTTCCGGTCAAAAAGCTTTGCCATAGGGTGTCGCGTGGAGCATCCACAGGAGCTTGTAAATATCGCGCAATGGGGCAGAAAATCGCTGCCAGGAGTCAAGGCGGCAGAGTACCGCCTGACATCAAAGGGAGACGGACAGCTTCCTGTCTATACATTCTGCATGTGTCCCGGCGGGGTTATTGTCCCTGCAACGGCTTATGAAACCTGCAATATTGTAAATGGCATGAGCAGATATCAAAGAAACGGAAAGTTTGCCAATGCTGCCTGTGTTGCAGGGGTCAATCTCGGCAGGCTGCTCTCAAGAGAGATTGAGGCTGCTGAATCCTTAGAGTGGATTGAGGCTCTTGAACATAGGTTTTACAGCTATTCAGACAGCTATAGTGTGCCTTTTTGCACTATACAGGATTTCATTGACAGCAAATCAAGACAGAGAAGCTATCAGGAATCAAGTTATCCTTTAGGGTTAATTCCGGCACCGCTTTGGGAGCTTCTTCCCGCTCAAGTGAGTCTGTCGCTCCGGCAAGGGCTCAAGGATTTTGGCCGCAAGTTAAGGGGTTTTGAGACGGGTCTGATCATGGGACTTGAGAGCAAGACATCTTCTCCTGTCTCGGTAATTCGTGAAAAAAATTACCGCTGCACGGGATTTGATAATCTTTATATGGCCGGAGAGGGTAGCGGACATTCCGGCGGGATTATCTCAAGTGCTGCCGATGGTATCAGGGTTGCCATGTCAATTATATCAAAATACAGCGGCTGATCCCAAAGCCTATGGCATTTGGATCTCCTGCTTTTGCCTTGACTTTTAATGACGCCTTAGAATATTGATAGCCATCGATTTGATATCTATGACAACCGTTCATGGCCGTTCCAAGGCAGCCTTGAACCATTGAAATAAAAATGGATTTTCATGCTGAACATTACACCAACATCAACAATGAAAAACGGATGGAACCCCTGAAAACAGATCCAAGGCAAACCAGATTATATAAA
>JADFYT010000380.1 GCA_015232935.1 Desulfamplus sp. | reverse complement strand
GGCAAAAGATATTCAGGTTAACGTAAGAGCCATTGATCCAGGTGAAGCCTTTGGCCTTTCTGTTGTGCTCAATAGAGATAATTGCTCAATGACAGCTATCTGTGATGAAGCTGCAACTATTTTTGTGATCAATGGCAATGCTTTGCGTAATCTTATGGAGGAGGATCACTCCATGGGCTACCTCTTTATGAGACACACCTCGAAAGTACTTCATAAACGGTGGTTGATGAGAACAGAACAGTTTGTCAAAACGCTAAAGAGCCATCCGGATATCAGTGCTCTTGAAGTTATGTAGCAAGATTACGAAATTCTGGAATCATTCATATTACATCAAAATCAGTTGACACTTTTTTGAGGAAATTTTCCAAAAGCAAGGGAATGCTTCGAGAAAGTGTCAATTAGCAAATAATGGATGCGAGCATTTAATCCGGAAGCAATAATCCAAAATGACGATATTCATTGTCAAGACATTTGAATATCGCCAATGATTGCAACGAAGCTGCTCATCCTCCATCAAACGCACCCTGCCCTTCCCTCCCCTTTTTTCTCATATGATTTTTCAAAAAGCCTCCTCAATATAATTTCACTGACGTTGCCTTCATGCCTTTAGCATCAAAATGCATTCTTGTTTTCATGATTATGGGTGGCCACACAAAGACCATGAAGGTTTAATTCAAGAGTTTGATAAAAAATATAATGTACGCTCTTGACAAACTCCAATAATCATGGAAAGGAGTCAGTACAAACTACAATTTGGTAATAGTCTTCCAAAAAAAATATTTTGCTTCAACATCTTCTTTATTCATGACTCTATACATCCGTTTTCTCTCAACGTTTCCTTGCTTTAAACGACAGGAGCTTTCTTTGGAGGTTTTTATGAAAATAAATTTGTTATACACAGTCAGATTTTGCATCTTATGCACATTGATTTCATTTGGCTTGATGATAACCAGTCATGCATCTGCAAATGATAAAACATTTGTGGGATCGGAATCATGCATGGATTGTCATAAAAATGAGTACTCTAATTTTAGTAACTATACAAAAAAAGCCCATTCATATGACAGTATTCGTGTGATGCAGCCAAAACTGACAGAAGCAGAGTTCAAATCATGCTTTGAATGCCACACTACCGGTTATGGTCAGCCAGGGGGATTTGTCTCGGAAAGCGAGACCCCTGCACTGAAAAATGCCGGATGTGAAGTGTGTCACGGCCCTGGAAGTCTTCATATAGAATCTCAGGATCCGGAAGATATCAAGACAACTCTGTCAATTGAGGACTGTAACAGGTGTCATAGCGAAGAAAGGGTTAATGCGTTTGACTTTAAACCATTACTGTTTGGAGGTGCACATTGAGCATTAACGTTATCTTGTTATTTAATACGGTTAACTACTTAGAAAAATAAAATTTTATCTTGATATTTAGTGTGCATGGTACGAATCAAATAAATTTTATATCATCACATCTTACACCTAATTCAACAAAGAGAAGAGAGCCTATGTTTAAATTTATTACTAAAAAACTTTGGATTCACTTTATGTCGTGCATCTCGCTTATCATAATTTTAATATTGACCATTCTGATCTGGAATGCTGTTGATTCTCAAAACAAGCTTCATAACAGTCAGGTAAAACAACAGAACCAGATGCTGGCAGATGCCGTTGAAGGAGGTATGTTTGATGCGTTGGCCATTGGCGATAATGATGTTGTCAAGGCCCAGTTTGAAAGGCTCAACGAAAAGCTTTCAGGGCTAAAAGTATTTGTCTATGATTTTAACGGAAAAATATCATTTGCGACTGACACAGATCAACAGGGGAAAAATATTACCGAGATTATAGACGGCGAAGCTGCTTCTGGTGTCAAAACAGTTTTAAACAGCGAAAAGGAAAAAGATCCGGGTAAAGAGAAAACTTCCGATACCATGTACCATAACAATTTTGATGGAGAACCATACACCATTTCTCACAAGGTTATCCCTAATGAAAAAAGATGTTTTCATTGCCATGGAGGTTCCAAGGAAATTCTCGGAGGCATCACTGTCTGTTCGTCAGAAGCCCTCTCCCTGGAAAATATAAGAACATCAAGAAACAAAAGTTTTATTATTGGCATAACAGGCCTCATTGTTATAGTTGTCATGATCTGGATTCTTTTTCACTATCTTGTAAATACGAGACTTGCCTTGATAACAAAAATTTCAGGGAGAATGAGTCAAGGTGATTTTACCAATGACATTTCCGTTACTGGCAACAACGAAATAAGCACAATTCTTGCCGGAAGCAAAAAGATGAACCACGAACTTAAAGAGATGATAAGCAAGGTGGTTTACAGTTGCAATGATCTTGTGATTTTTTCCAAAAACCTTGAGAATGTATCCTCAAGCATGTCAAATCATGCTGAACAGACATCAAAAAAATCAAAACAGGTTGCTGTTGCCGCGGATGAGATGAGCAGCAACCTTGGCACTATTACCTCTGCAATGGAACAGACAGCTTCAAATCTTGATATGATGGCTTCAGCGTCCGAAGAGATGCATACAACAGCAAGCGAAATTTCTAAAAGTACCGTAAAGGCCAAAAATACTATCGAGAAATCCGCAGAAGAGTTCAAGCACTCGGCAGAGGTTGTTGAGGAGCTTGG
>JADFYT010000037.1 GCA_015232935.1 Desulfamplus sp. | reverse complement strand
TTCATCTCAAAAGAGCTGTAATCAAAATGAATCCAGTTTTCAGTATTCCACGGATCAGAGCCGGAAACCGTAACTATGCCATAACAGGTATATGTGCCCTGCGGAATACCCTGTGGAAGATTGATATCCAGAATAGTAAAGTTTTGCTCTCCGGAAAGGCTGACCGCTTTCTGATATGGAACGATTGAATTTGTCATCCCGAAACTCAACGGATAGACTATGCACTGGAAAAATCCGCCCGGGAACATCAGAACCACATACAGATCAACACTCTTCTGTCCGTTGGCGGTTACGCTGAACAGAAGCTGATCTCCGATCTTATAGGCCGACTTGTTAAGGTTGACGGCAATCGTGGCATCAGCTTTGACTCCTTTTGATACCACTTCACCAAAAGCAGCATCAGACCACACGCCGTCTGTTCCCTGTGCCTGATAGAGAATCTGCCAGACACCCTCTTCCCTGAATCTGTCATAATTAACTTCAAACCGCTTCTGTGGAGGGCTGTAAATCATCTCAAGCTCTTCTCTTCCGAACTGTGTCTCCTCTCCCTGATAATCAGACGGTGAAAAACCCGGCTTTATGACTATTGCCCTGACTTTGCCTATGCCTTCATTTTGAGGAGAAGTTCTGACCCACAGGGTCGCTGATGCAACGTTTTCAGGCAGTTGAATTCTTGGATGCACCTGAGTAACCACAGGAGGTTCTGAAGCAGTAACTCCCTCTCCGCCGATATAAATACTTGATGAAACAACACCATCTGTACTGGAATAAAGCCCCTCTCCTGTATCATCAAGCTGGGGACGCTGCCCTTTGAAAAGAGACGGATTTCCGGCTATCATATCCTCTGCATCATAAAATGCCTGTCCAAGACTCCTGCCGGTTCTCAGGCTTCTTGCCAGTTTGCCGGAAAAACTCGAATATTCAGCATTCCAAGCCACAGTTTCAGGATCAGCACTGGTTACAACAATCCTTTTTGTGGAACCTGATGCAAGGTCATCCATGAATGAACCGGAGTAACAGGTATCCAGAATAACAATCTGCTGAACATCCGGGGGAATTTTTGACAGAAGCTGTTTGAGTGCTGCCGAGGAGAGTTCACTGCCCTGAGTGATAAGTAATAGCCTAAAAATTTCTTCCTGTTACTCAAATCATAATTATTTGATATTATTATCATATTGAACTATAGATGCAGGTAAAAACTTTAGCACTGGTACTTAAGCCTGCCAAATAACAGCTCACGGCATCAAGGCAATGTGTTATCACGCCCTAAGCTAAAGCTATGGGCCAAGTTGTTCAAGCCCCTTTAAAGGGGCTTTCATTTTTTAGCCGACGGCTTTCTGGTTACTGAGTAGCCGACGGCTTATCTGGTTACTGAGCCTGTCGAAGTAAGCCTACGGCCATACAATTGCTGTGCGGCTTAAATTAACATCATTGCCTCTTTTGGGGAGGATGTTTGTATCTCAGGTTCAGAATATTCAGTTTATGATGGATATTTTTCCACCTCTTTGCAGAACGCCTTGAAAGCCGGCTCCAAAGAGTTATAAAGAGTTTGTATCTGCTCGATACTTCCATTGTTTCTGGCTATCTGCTCTATCTTTTTGGCTATCTCGGAAAGATGACATGCTCCAATAGTCAAACTGCTTCCTTTCAGGGCATGTGCCTGAAAAGTTATATCTTTTTCATCCTTCTGCTCTATCGCCGCACTCAACCTGGACAGGATTTTTGGGGAATTATCGAGAAATTTGGAGAGTACATATTGATATATCTCCATATTGTTCTCTATTCTGTTGAGAAAATTGTTCCGGTCAAAAATTTGCATATTATTATCTGTGCTATCCCTTTTGTCTGATTTATCAAAAAATTTCTTGTCATCATTATTTGTTCCATTCAAATTACACTCATTGCCGACTAAATGTCCAGTTTTCTCGCTTGCATATTTGGTAGATCCTGGTACCGGTCTCTCTGTTTCTGTTGCAGATTTGTTTGTCGCAGCAGTTTGTTCACGATATTTGAATTTATCAGGTGCAACCAACTGAATGGCATTGATAATTTCCTCTGGTTTGAACGGTTTTGACAGATAAAAATCCATCCCCTCAACAATGCATTTATCCTTGTCATCCTTGAAAGCATCAGCAGTCAGAGCGATAATGGGGATTCGTATCTTGTCTGCTTCTGATTTTTTTCCGGCTTTGGTGAGTACAAGTTTTTTATTTTCTTCATATTCCCTGATTTTTCTTGTAGCTTCCAGTCCGTTAAGCTCGGGCATATGAATATCCATAAAAATCAGGTCAAAATCATGTTCCCTGTATTTGGCCACAGCCTCTTTTCCGTTTGCGGCTTCCGTGATATTGAACCCCATATTAGATAGATAGGATCCTATAACCAGCATGTTTATGGGGTTGTCCTCGGCAATCATGATATTCCCGCTGTAATATGGCAGCTTTATCTTTCCGTTTTCGTATTGTGTGCAGGATTTTTCAAAAGTCTCTTTTTGCAGGTTATGCTTATTTGAAACAGGTAAGGCCAGACACACGTCAAAGCGGGAACCTTTTCCATGTGTGCTTTGCACGACAATCTTTCCGTTCATCATTTGAACGAGTCTTTTGGAGATTGACAATCCAAGTCCGGTACCGCCATATTTTCTTGTAATAGAACCATCAGCCTGGGTAAAGTTGTCAAAAATAGTATCAAGATTTTTTTCAGGAATACCTATGCCGGTATCTTTTACAGAGATGACTATAGGTAATATCTTTTGTCCTTTGTGCTGGTAGTGCTGGCCATTTTCTGTCTCTTTTTGATCCAGATTTTTACCCTGACCTGACTGGATGCTGTCGGGTTTGCCATTGTCGGGGTAATTGCAACTGGACTGAGCATTTTTGACACTAACTGAAACTTTTCCACTATCTGTAAACTTGACGGCATTACTGACCAGATTCAATATGATCTGACGGATTCTGACCGGATCACCAATAACTGCTCCGGGTACATCGGTTTCTATTTCTGTAACTAATACAATCCCCTTTTCGTCGGCTTTTTTACTCATCATGAATACGGCCTTTTCAACAACATCAGGCAGGTTAAACACAATGTTTTCAAGTTCGAGTTTATTTGATTCTATTTTGGATATATCAAGAATATCATTTATAATTTCAAGCAGGGAATAGGCGGAGTACCTGAGGTTTTCAAGATAGTTTCTTTGAAGATCTGTTATTTCTGTCATCAGAAGCAGGTCTGTCAACCCTATTATTCCATTCATCGGAGTTCGGATTTCATGGCTCATATTCGCAAGAAAGATGCTTTTGCTGAGATTTGCAGCTTCAGCAGAGAGCTTGGCCTCTTTAAGAGCTTTTTGTGTCCGTTTAAAGTCAGTGACATCAGTTAGCACCGCAAGAGATCGCAGAATATTGCCCTCCTTGTCTCGTTCAGCGATTGCGGAAAGAAGAGTCTCTATAGTTTCTCCGTTTTTTTTTACAAACTGGTAGGAGATATCCTTGACAAACCCTGTTTTGAAAAATTCAGGAATTACAGTTGTAGTGGCATAAACGCCTGATCTGTCTGTAAGAAATTTCGTGGTTTTTCGTCCAATAACATCTTTTCTTTCATAACCTAAAACCTCAAGCCAGTAATCGCTGACGCTTACAAGTTTTCCCTCCCTGTCTATTGAATGGAGCATAACCGGAGTATGATTGTATATGTTGCGATACCTCTCCTCATTTTCCTGCAGGGAATCTCTCTGTACTTTAAGCATCAGGTGAGTCTTGATTCGTGCCTTGACAATTGGAGGGCTAAATGGCTTTGTAATATAGTCAACAGCTCCAACTTTAAACCCCTTTTCCTCATCCTCAATATTGTTTTTGGATGTGATAAATACAACAGGGATATCTGATGTTCTGTCATTGCTTTTTAAATGCAGACACACCTGATATCCATCAATACCAGGCATTATGACATCAAGGAGTATGATATCCGGCAAATGGAGATCAGCAATGGAAAGAGCCTTTTCTCCGTTTGTGGCAACCATTACAGTGTATTCCTCTTTGAGTATCTGGTTTAAAATTTTTATGTTGGGCGGAGAGTCATCAACAACTAAGATCTTTTTCTTTTCAGACATTGAAAATCTCCTTTTTTATATTTAGCCACTTGTCGAGAATCGGCAGGAATTCTTCTATTTTAAACGGCTTGCTAAGATAATCATCCATACCTGATTCAAGGCATTTTTCCCTGTCCTCCCTGAAAGCATTTGCTGTCAGTGCAATAATCGGGATATGTCTTCCGTGCACCGCTTCTGCTTTTTCTTTTTCACGGATTAGCTTTGTCGCCTCGTAGCCATCCATAACAGGCATCTGGCAATCCATGAGAATCATGTCATATGTTTGAGCCAGGAAAGCATCCAGTGCCTCTGAGCCATTTTCGACTATATCAATAACGCAGCCTCTTTTTTCAAGAATGCTCTTTACAAGCATTTGATTGACATCATAGTCTTCAGCCAGAAGTATCTTTGTCCCTGCATATTGCCCGCTTTTATTATGAGGCTTTTGCGAAATTTGCGGCTCGGGCGATTGCTGCCCTGATGGTTGTGCCGGTGATGTCTGTCGCTGTTTAGGTGATGGCTGTGCCGGTTGTCGCTTTGATGGTTGTCGCTCTGATGGTTGTTGCGGTTCTGGCTGTTGTTGTTCTTCCGGTTTTTGTCCTGATCGCAGTTGCTCTTGTTGTCGTGGTTCCGGCAGGTCTCTCTCTGATTCGGGTTTGTATGTAACACTATTTTTTTCCCGCGTTTCTCTGTCTTCCGCTCTGCGCGTTCTGTTTCTGGGAGAAGTCTCTTTGATGCACTTTATAAGTTCCCTGTAAAGCCTGGGTGTCTGTACCGGTTTGGTAAGGCAGGTGTAAATTTGAGCCTCCTGCCATGTTGCCACACTTACATTTTCTCTGGCCACCGAGGTCAAGAGGATAATTGGTAACTTTTTCATGGCTGTATATGATTTGATCGATCTTGCCGTTTGAAAGCCATCCATGCCAAAAGGCATATGAAAATCGAGCAGCACCACATCAAAAGGCTTTTCCATGCTCTGTGCCTGGAGAAGTTTATAGACTCCGTTACCGCCACTCTCCTCGGAATCGGGATGCATGCCCCATGCGGATGCAAGATGGGCAAGAATATCACGGTTAGTACCGTTATCATCAATAATCAGAACTTTTTTCCCGTTCAGTACAGAACCATCTATCATAGTGCCATCTTCTTGCTCACCAGGCCAGTTAGTCGTAATTCTGTCACCCTGTTTAACAGGAATATTAAAATAAAACTCAGAACCTTGCCCCGGAGTACTGTTTACTGAAAGCGTACCGCCCATAAGCGAAACAAGTTGTGTAGAGATAGCAAGCCCAAGGCCGGTTCCGCCATATCTGCGGGTTGTGGAACAGTCTGCCTGGGAAAAAGGTTTAAACAGCTTTTCGCAATCTTCAGGGCTTATGCCAATGCCGGTATCTTTAACAGAGATATTGAGCATTAGCATCTGTTCTTCCACACCTGTACCGTCTGCGGGAAGAACTCCTTTTATTGTACTCAAACCAGAACTGTTAATCTCCGTATTTTCTATGAGTCCTCTTGTCTTTTCTGTGCAAACCTTGATAACCACTTCACCCTTTGAAGTAAACTTGATGGCATTGCCTACAAGATTCATCAGAATTTGACGAATACGCTCAGGATCGCCTTTAATAAAAATATCAGTTCCAGGGGGAATCAAAACAGCAAGCTCAAGCCTCTTTGAATGAACTTTGGATGCGAAAATCGCAGTAACATTTTCCACAATATCTTGAATATTAAAAGGGATATCCTCTAATTCTATTTTTCCGGACTCAATTTTTGAAAAATCAAGAATATCGTTGATAATAGTCATCAGTGATTTTCCTGAAGTCTCTATTGTACGTGCGAATTTTTGCTGTTCAGGCGTAAGGCTTGTCTCAAGCAGAAGTTCTGTCATGCCAAGCACACCGTTCATCGGGGTACGGATTTCATGGCTCATATTGGCAAGAAACTGCGATTTTGTCCTGTTTGCGGATTCAGCCTCTGACTTGGCCTTTTCAAGAGAAATTATCATCTGTTCAAGGCTGTCATTTTTATCTTTGATCCAGTGTCTTGTCGATTCAAATTCACGCATTAATATGCCTATTTCATCAGACCTGTCAGATTCAAAGGATATGGAGAGATCTTTTTGGGAGTGTATGGAAAGTACGCCTTTTGTAAGATCTGACAAGGGAGAGAATATATAGTGCTGTAGAAATGTGATCATAAACCCGAGAATAAGTATCCCTACAACAATAATCGAGACCAGGGTGAACTGGAATACGGATTGCCCTCTTTTACTGATTTCTCTTTTTACAACAGCCTTGATTCTGAAAGCGGGTTTGCCGGTTATATCATTGTAGATCTGCGACAGTTCAAGAATGTCACCATCAATATGTCGGACATCAATATTGCAGGGTCTGTTGTTTCGCTCTGTCTTTTCTATATTTTCAGGTTTTTTAATATGGGGTGTGTCAGTGCTAAGGGACGTGCCAGTGCCAAGGGATGTGTCAGTGCCAAGGAATGTGTCAATGGAGACAGGCGTACTTACGGGATCAAGCGAAAAATCAACCCGTGTCTGCTGGTTCAGCATTGCAACCAGTTCGTCGGTAATAAAACGGCCCATAATGATGGTTCCATTGCTTGGGCCGGTGTGGCTTGAGGTGAGAACCGGACGGGAAGCAAGTATCATGTAGCCCTTTTCCGTGATATAAATGCCTGACTTGGAGCTTTCAACACTCTTGTGATCCAACAAGAAACCGGAGGTGTCAAAATTATTGGGAAAGTCTTTCAAAGAGATCTCGTTTTCCCATTCTTTGTCATATATTTTTCCGCCAACAAGCTCGCCGGAGGTGTTGATAATGTAGATAATATTGGTGCGACTTGCAATAAAGGACTCTTGGAGCAGGTTGGTATCAATGTATTTTTGATTTTTATCAGAGGCAAATTGATATGTGTCATCCCAGTTTGCCCAGTCAGTTGTTATTGTGTCTATTGCCGCGACCTCACGATCAAACGCCATCTGGCATCTCTGGATATCCTTTTTTGCCTCCATCTCCTCAAGTTCCATGAAATCTTTTAAAATCAGACGGTGAAGCAAAAGGATGTTCATGACAATGTAGAAAATAAAAAAGAATGCAATTATGATAACTGCCTTGTGCTTTATTTTCAGTTGGCGTTTTATCATAAGCAAAGGTGCCTCACGTCATGGACTTCTGATTCCTGACACAAACTGATCATGTCATGGATTGGTTGTTGATGCTGAAGCAACCCTGTCCCTGCCAAGTTTTTTAGCCTGATACAAGGCAGCGTCAGCCTGCTCAATAAGAATTTTAGGAGGGTCCTGGTTCGTGGGAATTATGGATGCGACCCCGGAACTTATGGTTACACAATTATGAACTTTGGAGTAGGCATGTGGAATTTCAAGGTTTCTGACCGCGATGCGTAAATTTTCAGCCACCTGAACAGCACCTTCCGTGTCAGTATCGGGAAGTACAACAACAAACTCCTCTCCACCATATCTGGCTGCCAGGTCAGCAGGTCTTCTGCTGTTGTCAGCAATGCAGCGTGCCACCTGCCGCAAGGTCTCGTCACCGCCCTGATGTCCGTAATTGTCATTATATGGCTTGAAAAAATCTATATCGCACAGAATAAGGGATATTGTATGCTTGTCTCTTGCAGCTCTTTTCCACTCTGAACCTAAATATTCATCAAATTTTCTCCGGTTTGGAATCTGGGTCAGGCCGTCAAGTGTTGCAATGCGCACAAGCTGGGCATTTGCTTCCTGAAGCTCCTCTTCCATACGTACATTGCGGCTGATATCCATGGTAAAGCCATAAAAACCATCCGGCCTTCCCTCTTTGTTAAATGCTCTTTTTGCATAGGAGCTTGACCAGAAGGTTGCTCCATTTTTTTTGTTCAGCTTGCATCTGTAGCTTTTGACTTGTTCAGCCTCAAAAAGCTGGAAGAAGAACTGTTCGGCAGAGTCATCTGTGGCAAACATCTGGGACGCAATATCTGTCATCTGCTGGATAAGGGCTGTCGGGCTTTCATAGCCAAGCATCCATGCCATTTCAGGATTTGCCATTACGAATCCGCCCTCATCGCTTGCCTGGTATATACCTATAGGTGCAAAACCAAGAAAATCTTCAATTGTTTTATTGAGTTTGGTAATTTTGCGCCTGGCTTTGATCTTGTCCGTAACATCCTGAGCCATCAGGGAGATTCCTGTAATATGCTCGTCCTGATTCAATATAGGGCTGTAGTACCACTCACATGTCATCTTTCTGCCGGTTCTGTTTATGTTGTCAAAAGTTATGGCTCTGCCGGCAGAAGGAGTTATGAGCATGTCAGACAGAATCCTGTGAAAATCAGATATCTTGTCAGTCGGCACAACGATATCGGCAAGAAAAGAGCCTGATGCTTCGGTTTCCGAGTAGCCGAAAAGTTTCTCGGACGCTATATTCCACGCAGCTACCTTTAAAGTTATATCAAGCTCCAGACATGCGATATTTGCCTGTTTCATAAGATCCGGCGGGAGATTGCAAGATCTGTATTTTGAGTCATTTCCTTTGATATTGGACATTTTTTGAACCTGGGCTTGTACCTTTGTTTCTTTCAACTCTTTATAATCTGCCTGTTTTTTTTCCATGCAAATACCGCCTTGTCTGCTTACTCAGTTGCCTTATATATTGCTTGATTGTCAAGAAATTAAAATCTACAATAATATTAAGCTGTTTATGTCTCCTGTTTGCTCAGAGCACAACTATATTTTCAGGGTAGTGTGCCATGGATTCAAGCCCTTTATCTGTGACAACAAAGGTATTTTCAATACCTACAACACCTTTGCCAGGGATGATCGCCTTTGGCTCCAGGGCAAGAGTCATCCCCTCTTCAAGATCAAGAGTCTGGCCTTTTGCGATGAATGGAAACTCATCTAATTCCAGTCCTATGCCATGCCCTGTAAAGCGTATTTTTCTGTCTCCTGTACCCATGAAATACTCTTCATATCCGGATGATCTGGCCTGATTGAGCATCAGTTCATAAAGTTCACCTGTAGCCACACCCGGCTTGCCTGCTTCCACAGCTGCCTTTTGCACCTTCAGCATTGCCTCGTGTGCTTTTAACAGCTCGTCAGAAACAGGTCCTATCGAAAAGATTCTCGCATGGTCAGACAGATAACCATTGAGTGCAAACACATAATCTACAAGCACGGGTTCGTTTTTGCCTATTTTATTGAATCCCGCGCCCTGGGAAGATGCGACTCCCGGGCCGTATCCGCCTGTAGGCGATGCCATGTAGCTTGGTACGGCAGCAGAGCTGCCTGACATTATATGGCCATAAAAAATCTCGCTTCCCCATAGCCGCATTCTTATGGTTCCCTGGTGGCCAAGGCTTCTGGCAAAGGCTTCAAGCTCTCCTGCAAGGGCAACTTCAGTTTTGCCTGGTTCCAGTATCTCTGGCACTTTTGCTGCGATCCTGTCTGACATGGACGCGGCTTCCTGGATCAGTTGAAGTTCATAAGGTGATTTGACAGCCCTGATCATGCGGATTCCAGTAGATATATCCCTGATTTCAGAATCTTTTAAAATGGACGAATATTGAAAATACAGATTTGCAGGCAGAACATCAAGTTCCATTCCAATGGCGACCGGAATTTTGCAACCCATCTCTTTTAATGTGTCAGGAATCTGTTTGGGGCTTATCATAGAGATAACAGATTGAACAGGAGATTCTGCCTTTGCACGGTCGTAGTCCTTGAAAATCATCAGAACGGGTTTGCCCTCAGCCGGTACGTACAGCCACCCCTGCTGAAGGGTGCCCGTGAAATAGAAAAAATCCGATTTCTGGAGTATCAACGCTCCGCCTACATCCTGTTCTGACAGCATATTCTGAAGTTTATCAATTCTGTTCTGTATTTCCCGCACCGGAGCACCATGCTGGTAAGATTCCATATATTCTCATCTACCTCCCTTTGCTCTTGCCAGTTCAGGGTAAAAACTGATGTTTGCCCTGAACCGCATCAAATATAGATTTCCAGAAAAGCCTTCTGGTTAGCCAGACTATTTGCCGCTGGTCTCAGACAGCATTTCCACCAAATTTAGTAATCATAGAAGCCTTTGCCTGATTTTCTTCCAAGCCAGCCAGCTTCCACATATTTTCTCAAAAGAGGACATGGCCTGTATTTTGAGTCCTTGAATCCGTCATAAAGGGTCTCCATAATCGCAAGGCAGGTATCAAGGCCAATAAGGTCGGCAAGAGCAAGAGGCCCCATTGGATGGTTCATGCCAAGTTTCATTACAGTATCTATATCCTCTGCCTTTCCAACGCTCTGGTAGAGGCAGAATACCGCCTCGTTGATCATGGGCATAAGGATTCTGTTTGCAATGAATCCCGGAAAATCATTTGCTTCTGCCGGAGTCTTTCCAAATTTTTTACTAAGCTCCCAGGTAATGTTAAATGTCTCTTCCGAGGTGGGCAGCCCCTTGATTATCTCAACAAGTTTCATGACCGGCACCGGGTTCATGAAATGCATACCAATGACCTTGTCAGGCCGTTTTGTACGGGCTGCGATTCTTCCGATTGGAATTGATGATGTATTTGTGGAGAGAATGGCGTGGGCAGGGCATATTTTATCAAGATCCTCAAATATCTTGAACTTCAGATCTTCTCGTTCAACAGCAGCCTCAACAACAAAATCGACATCAGCCATATCCTTCAGATCTACAGTTGTTTTAATCCTTTCAAGCGTGGCAGCCATTTGAGTCTCATCAAGTTTGCCTTTGCTGACAGCTTTTTCAAGATTTCTTCTTATGTTGGCAACACCCTTTGCGGTAAACTCTTCCTTGATATCGCTCATAAGAACTTCAAGACCGCTTGCAGCTGCGACCTGTGCAATGCCGTTTCCCATCTGGCCAGAGCCAATAACTGCGAATTTTTTGATCTCCATTTTTCTCATTCCTTGATTATGATAACTTTATATTATGATCTTCTATCTGTTGACCACCAGTGCCACAGCCTCTCCACCGCCAAGACACAAAGATGCAAGACCTTTTTTGGCATCCCTTTTCTGCATCTCATGCAACAATGTGATCAGAACCCTTGCTCCGCTGGCTCCAATCGGATGTCCAAGGGCAACGCTTCCGCCATTGACATTTACCTTTTCAGGATCAAGCTCAAGCACCTTGTTTATACCTACTGATGTTCCACTGAAGGCTTCGTTGATTTCAAACAGGTCAATATCGGCTATTGAGCATCCCTCTTTTTTCAAGACTTTTGGAATGGCAAGGATCGGTGCCATCAGAACATATTTCATATCCATTCCAGAAGATGCCTGTGCACCTATATGGGCCATTATTGTACAGCCAAGTTCAACAGCTTTCTCCTTGCTCATAAGCACAAGAGCTGAAGCACCATCACTTATGATAGATGCGTTGCCGGCAGTGCCCACGCCATCTTTCCTGAATGCCGGTTTCATTTTTGCAAGCATCTCATGGCTTGTCTCTTTCGGGCACTCGTCAGTGTCAAAAATTTCAGGTTCCCCTTTTCTTTGCGGAATTGAAACAGGGGCAATTTCATCTTTAAACCTGCCTTCCGCAACAGACCTGCATGCCCTTTTGTACGACTCGGCAGCAAATTTGTCCTGATCATCTCTTGATACATCCCACTTTTCACAGCAGAGCTCGTTTGACATCCCCATATGAAAATCGTTCACTATGTCCCAAAGACCGTCATGCATCATGTGGTCTTCAAGCCTGCCAGGCCCCATTCTGTGTCCCCATCTGGCATTTTCCATATAATAAGGTGCCATGCTCATATTCTCCATTCCTCCGGCAATGACAACATCTGCATCACCACATTGAATGGCCTGGGCAGCAAGCATAACCGCCTTAAGGGATGAACCGCACACCTTGTTGACGGTAATCGCCTCTACCTCCCATGGAAGAGATGCCTTGACAACTGCCTGTTTTGCCGGATTTTGTCCGTAACCGCAAGGCAGTACCATTCCCATTATGCACTCATTGATCTCTTTAGGGTCAATGCCTGCCCGCTTGACAGCCTCCTTGATCACATGGGCACCAAGATCCGTAGCCCCGATTTTACTTAATGTTCCTCCAAAACTTCCAAGAGGTGTTCTGGCTGCACTTACGATAACTGCCTGTTTCATTAGAATGATTCTCCTTGGTATCAGGTCTTGTAAACCTTAAGATAATTACGCAACTGTTTTATTTACAATTAAAACGATCTTTTTTAACGGTAAGATTTTCATATTAAACCAAAGCTGTCAATATCATTCTTGGCACAATATGCAATCGGCATTTTACTCATGGATTGATGCCTGGTCAGAGACTGTATGGACAAAATAAAATTCTGTGCAATCACTCTTTTTTTATCGCTTCTGGTCTTCAAACTTGACACAGATTCTGTATCTTGTCCCGGAGGGCGGACAGTCGCATATCGGTGCGGTTGTTGTTCAGTGCGATCTCAAATGCACGTTTTGAACCCACAATGATTACAAGTTTTTTCCCTCGTGTCATGGCTGTATAAAGAAGATTTCTTTGAAGAAGCGGATAGTGCATGGTAGTCAGGGCAATCACTACAGCCGGATATTCAGAACCTTGTGATTTATGAACAGAAACCGCATACGCAAGAGCAAGTTCATCCAGCTCAAGGATATCGTAATCCACAAGGCGACCATCATAATCAACAACAAGGCGGTTTTCCGATTTTATCACCTCTTCTACAACCCCGATATCTCCGTTAAAGACCTCTTTCTGGTAATTGT
>JADFYT010000379.1 GCA_015232935.1 Desulfamplus sp. | reverse complement strand
AACAGATGCGGTTGTCCCTGCACCAGGAACAGCAACCTTTATATGATTTTTCATGATTTTACCAGGCAGAGAGACTACAAGAGGGCCACACCCCCTTCCAAGAGCGGCACCAGTCCTCAGAAGTGCATAATTATCTCTTGTAGCCCCGAATGTGGCAAAGGATAGTTTTGTTATGTCAAAAAAACTGTTTGAAGCTTGCTGATTCAATGTTTCAACATCTGCCATTGTAATTTTGAAATCAAAACCATGAGTCGGTATTACTCTGTGAGCAAGTGCATGAAAAATAAAGGTATCATTAGGACAACTTGAGTATGCGAGGGTAAAACTATTCATAAGAATCTCCGTGGAAATCTCTTCGAGGCTGGGGGATATTAATAGAATCAGGAAAGCATTATCGCTTTTCTCACCATTGCATTCAAAGCCTCTGAAGAGAATGGTTTTTGAATGAAACAGATGTCATCTGCAAGCACACCATATTGTCCAATGGTTTCGTCTGTATAGCCGGACATGTAGAGCACCTTTACGTCGGGTTGAAGTTTTAGGATATTCTCCACCAGCATCATGCCGTTCATTCCGGGCATGATGAGATCGGTAATGACAAGATCGGGCTCTATATTTTGCTCTTTAACAAGTTGCAAAGCCTGATTCCCATCCGCGGCAAGAGTCACCTTGTAACCTTTTGCCGAAAGCAATACCTCACAAAGCTCACGCAAGGCATCCTCGTCCTCAACAACCAGAATATGTTCGCCGCCTGCCGCACCTTGATTTTGTGTTTTCTTCTCGTTTTCTTGCTGACTTGTCTCTGCCTGAGTTTTCGGCAGATATATTTTAAAGGTTGTTCCTCTGCCTATTTCAGAGTATGGCCAGATGGTACCCTCTGACTGCCTGACAATTCCATACACAGTCGCAAGCCCAAGACCCGTACCTTTTTCCTGCTCTTTTGTAGTGAAAAACGGTTCAAAAATTTTCGACAGGGTATCGTTGTCCATGCCGCACCCTGTGTCAGTTACAGACAGCAATACATGCTTTCCAGGCTTGACACCTGGATGGAGCTTTGCGAACGCATCATCCAGAAAGATATTTTCTGTTTCAATTACAAGGCTGCCACCATCAGGCATGGCGTCACGGGAATTTACCACAAGATTCATGATAACCTGCTCAATCTGTCCTGGATCGGCTTTCACGAAAGAGAGGTTATCTGCCAGCCGTTTTTCAAGTTCAATATTTTCTCCGATCAGACGACGCAACAGTCTCTCCAGGTCAAGAATGACGACATTAATGTTCAGCACTTTGGGTTGAAGTGTCTGTTTTCTGCTGAATGCAAGAAGCTGGCGAGTCAAATCTGCTGAACGCTTTCCTGCGTTTACTATGGCCCCTACCTGTTCTCTGAGGGGATCTTTTATATCAAGTTCCTGAAGAATATTCTCTCCATAACCAAGAATCACGCTCAGCATATTGTTGAAATCATGTGCAACACCGCCTGCCAGACGTCCTATGGATTCAATTTTCTGGGACTGCCGAAGCTGATCTTCGAGGTGGAACCTTTCCTCAGCAGCCCGAAGCTGTTCGGTAATATCCCTGAATATTCCCAACAGGTGCGGGCGGTCGTACAAAGTGAGCGGAGATGAACTTATATCCGCATAAAACACACTTCCATCCCTGCATTTTACAGGAAGATTTCGGGCAACAACTAACTCTTTGCGTAACTGTTTTTCAAAGGCATCCATAACTTGCGGTAAAGCTTCAGGCGGATGTATATCTCTTACAGACAGCTCTTTAATTTCCGCTTCCGAGTAACCAAGCATTCGACATATGGCTCTATTTCCGCGAACCAGCCTGTGTGTCTGGGCATCTGCCACCAGAATGCCATCGTTGGCCGCGTTGAAAATAGTGCTCAAAGTCTGTTCTGATTCCTTGAGTCGTACCTCTGTCTCTTTCCTGGAAGCCAGTTCACCCGCAAGCTGACAGGTTTTTGCGTTGATTTCCCTGCTCAATTCATCCTCCCAGTCTCTTAGCCTTCCGCTCATGTGGCTGAAGGCCAAAGCCAGGTCAAGCACTTCGCGGTAGGAGTTTTCAGTATCTATCTGTCGGGTGAAATCGCCTTTGCCAAGCTGTGTTGCAACAAGGGTCAGTTTTTGCAGGGGATGGGCAAGGTGGCGAGCAAAAAGGGCACAACATCCAAGAGCTATCAGAATTCCCGCCAGTCCAGCTATTGACGATACCCCGATCTGTCTCCAGACAAATGCCATTATTTCAGATTTATCCTGTTTTATTATCATGCCCCAGCCAATATCTCCATCAACCTGTATGTGGCGAAAACAGGCAAGGACGGGCACACCGCGATAATCCTCGGCATAGATTATTCCCTCTTTACCCTTGCTTGCAAGTACCGCTGGCAATGTGCCGAGCTTGTATTTGCCTGACTGTGCCCTGGTACTCCCATCGGCAAGTGGATATTTAAGTGGTGTCAATACCATCTGGTTGTGATCTACAAGCATTATCTCGCCGCTTTTGCCAAGCCCTCTTTGGGCATTGCTTGTGAAAAGGAGAATTTCCTCAATGTTGACGTGGGCAACAAGCACGCCAACAGGCAGGCTTCCACCATTCGGATCAATGACCTTGCGGGCAAGGCTCATCTCTATG
>JADFYT010000378.1 GCA_015232935.1 Desulfamplus sp. | reverse complement strand
TTCAACAGGCAAAAGTACCTGAGCCAAAAAAATAGGGATAGTTAGCCAAAATAATTTTTTGAACGTCTATAAGGGTAATATTACACTCATACCATGAATAATATAATGTTGACATAAACAATGTTCAGGTCAAGCTCTTTTCATACTATTGATCCCAAAGGCCGTCTTATCATACCGTCAAGATTCAGGGATTATCTCAGGATAAGCGGGGGAAACGGCGTAATGGTCACCAATATGGATAACTGCCTGTACGCATATACATTTAATGAGTGGAAAGAGATAGAAAAAAAGATTATTTCCGCCAAGAATATACATTTACGGCATTTTAAAAGATTCTTTCTCGGGAATGCCTGCGAATGCATATGTGACAAACAGGATCGAATACTGATTCCTCCTCCATTAAGGGAATATGCGGATCTTGATACAGATATTGTCCTTGTCGGCGTTCTTGACCATTTTGAGATATGGTCACGCAAGAGATGGGATGAAGAGAACGGACGCATGGAGCAGGAGCTTGAAAAACCCGAGGTTAAAGAAGAGATTGCCGCTCTTGGATTATAAATACTCATGGCCGTTGTGTGGCCACCCCTAATCATGAAAATCAGAGTGCATTTTCATGGTAAAATCAATGGCGAGCAACTGGCCAAAACCAGGATCATATCATGACATTCACCCATATATCTGTTTTGCCTTCAGAGGCCTGTTTTCATTTGAACTTGAAACCAGGCAACATATGTGTTGACGGAACGCTTGGCGGTTGTGGCCATGCACGCACAATACTTGAGCAGATTCTTCCAGATGGAAGGCTTATTGGCATAGATCAGGATGTGGATGCTGTTAAAAACGCAGAGAACCTGCTGGCCGGTTTTTCAAACAATGTTAACATTTTTCATGACAATTTTTCCTCTCTTCCTGCCATACTTGACTCTCTTGGAATCAGTGGAGTGGATGCAATACTTGTCGATCTTGGCCTTTCATTTTACCAGTTGATGGAGAGCCAGAGAGGTTTTTCGTTTCAAAAGGATGAGCCCCTGGATATGCGTATGGATAAAAGAACTTCTACAACTGCGGCAGATATTGTCAATCGCTACAGTGAAATGGCATTGACTGATATTTTTTTCAGATACGGTGAGGAGAGAATGTCCAGAAAGATAGCAAGGACAATTGTGGAAAAAAGAAAGCTGTCTTCAATAGCATCAACTGGACAACTTGCCAGCCTTGTAAGGCAGGTTATGCCCGCAAAACTTTTGAGAACCCAGAAAATACACCCGGCCACCCGTGTATTTCAGGCATTGAGGATAGAGGTAAACAGAGAGCTTGATCATCTGGAAACATTTATGTCCCATGTTCCGGATATGCTCAACAATAGCGGCAGACTTTGTGTTATCTCCTTTCACTCTCTTGAAGACAGAATTGTGAAGCAATCCATACGCTCATGGGAAAAGGGTTGCACCTGCCCAAGAGAGTTTCCGGAATGTTCCTGTGGATTCATTCCAAGACTTAAGTCAATATCCAGAAAACCAATTATACCAGGAGAACGAGAGATCAGTACAAATCCTCTGGCAAGAAGTGCGAAAATGAGGGTAGCTGAAAAAATCTCACACATGGGAAAACCAGGTGGCATTGCAGGGAACCAGGAATAAAACGATGACCATAAACAGCGACACTATCCAGAGTCAAGAGAGAGCTTTCCAGGACAAAATCGGTCTGGGGAAATGGATCATCATTATTGTTATATTGCTTGGAGAGCTTTTTTTATACACATGGTGCAGAGTCAGCTATACCGAGACAGGTTTCAGGATTTCAAGGGAAAAAGAGAGGCAAAAAATACTAAAAGCGTACACCGATGCCCTTAGCATGGAAAATGACCGGCTGCTTTCTCCGGAAAGAATTGCCTATATCGCAACAACAAGACTTAACCTTATCATCCCTGAGCCCAGCCAGGTCATTTACATGGATATGTAAGGAATCTGACAATGGCTACGGAAAAATTCAGAAACAGAACAGTCAGCAAGGCTGTCTCAAAAAAGAACATCAATACAAGCCCTGCCAGAAATAAAAGCTCGGCCAGATTTGCCAAAAATACAAACGACAAGCAAAAAAGCCTCAATATAGCTGCCCAAAAACAGAAAACACTGATTACAGCAGTTGAAAAGCAGAGAGGTCTGAACCTTAGAATTACGGTTATAAAGTGGCTGTTTATAATTGTGATGACCATACTTGGAATGAAAGCTATCGACATACAGATTTTCAAATCCACAGATCTTACAAGGAAGGCTGAAAGGGAATATATAAAAACAATAACTATCCAGGGAAAACGCGGTGATATCATGGATAGAAACAAAAAACGTCTTACAACAACCATTGATACGGTTTCTGTCGCTGCCGCCCCCTCTCGCGTCACCAATCCGGCAGAGACCGCAAACGCCCTTGCTTCCATCCTGAAGATTGATAAAAAAAGGTTGCAAGAGCAGTTGAGCACCAAAAAAAGTTTTGTCTGGGTGAAAAGAAAAATTTCTCCGACCGAGGCTGAAAACATAAAAAAACTCAAGACCTTCCAGCCCCTTGCCGTCTGAACCTGTTATTCCAATTACCTGGGCAGCAAGCTCCTTGTTGGGATGAAATCTGATGACATCATCTTTAAAAA
>JADFYT010000377.1 GCA_015232935.1 Desulfamplus sp. | reverse complement strand
CAACGGTGTCTCCAGCTACTGCGACAACTCTTTTGATAAAGTCCTTGTCAGGATCTTCGGGATATCTGAACACCACAATATCCTTTCTGGCAGGATCCTTGACAGGAATAAGGGTATATCCGTCTGTATAGGGCACCTTAACTCCATAGATGAATTTGCTCACCAAAATGTGATCGCCTACCAGAAGCGTGTCCATCATTGAACCTGAGGGGATTTTAAATGCCTGTACAACGAACGTCCTTATAAAAAGAGCAAGAAGCACGGCAATTATAATTGCCTCAATGTTCTCCCGAACAACACTTTTTTTCTTATCCACATTCTTATTCTCCGCCGGTCTGGCATTATCTGGTATTTTGTTTGCCCCCTTTTCGCTGCTGATCTCTCTTTTTTTGAAAAAAGATTTTTTACTGCCAGAACTATCCCCCTGGTCAGGGTATGTTGTCTCTTTCAATGTAATATTAACCTTTTAAATATGATGGTCTCGTAAAAAGTCATGAGTCAGCATTTTAAAGTGTAATAACTCACTTGTTTTATTGTACACAGATTTCATAAAATTGACTTTTTACCTGGAAATCAAATATGGTTTCCTTCAAAAATGGATTCTGATTTCAATAATTCGGGATGTGCGGAATCCGGCTATGAGCATTTAGTATGAGCATTTACCGTGAAAATGACTATCATTTTTATATTTGGGGGTGATTGATACATGTCAATCATGCCCGTTTAGATTGATACTTCCTCCTAAACAACAAAATCAGAGTATCAATTAAAAAAATGCTGAGGTTCTCCAAGCAAAAAAGTACCGTTCTGGATAGACTCTTTCAAAAGCCTTGCTATTTTTCTTGCTTTAACCATACTGGACAAAGGAACTGTCTGAACTTGCGTACCCTGTATCATAATGGTTCCGCTTTTAAGTTCTGCGTAGCTCACCTGTCCATAACTTTTGGAGACCGCGTTAGGATAGTCATGGCCATAGTCCACAACCTGAGTAAAAAGGTCTTCATCCGATACAGCAGTGTAGACAGCCATCTCCTCATTAAGAACAGGAATAGGAATGCCAAGCCCCACAGAAAGAGAACAGCCATATCCTCTTATACTCTGACCGACGAGCCACTCCGGAGACATCTCCTTGAGATTTCCCATTACAAAAAGGGTTCCGGCCGGAGTGAGGGGTACACCGTTCAGCCCTCGCGACACATTTGTTTTGTGTTGTGTCCCATGCCATGTCACATACCCTTGGGCTCCTCCTAAAAAAATCCTCGTGCCAATGCCGATAGTTTTAAGGTAAGGGTCATTAAACAGGGGGCTGAGTGCACCGGAAGTTGAATAGTTGGCATTACCCATATGTGGCTTAAGGGTGCCCATGTAGGTATATCTTATCTTGTCAGATCTGTTGATGGCACAATTATAGTTCTGGTATGCGTTTCTGGGGTTGCACATTGTTGCCTGCGGCAGCTCATCCAGAGTTACGATCCTCTCTATACGCTTATTCGGATAACAGTCGGTACCGTAACTTTCTGCCCGCAATTCGATTTTTTTTCCCGCAACCAGATCCTGTATTACATGTCCTCCGCCATAGTTGAACTCTCCTGGATAGATTCTGTTCAAGGGATCATCATCACTTGTCTGGGTAGCACCAACAAAGCAATCCACAGCAGCCAGGCCAGAATAGGCAGGCACATTGTTAAACCATGTTCTTGTTGTTCTTACAAGAGGCTTGGATTGCCCGATATTTATAAACGCCCCGGAAGAACACATAGGGGCAAAAGTCCCTGTTGTGACAACATCGACTTGCTGAGCAGCTTCAACATGTCCATGTTCCTTAACAATATCAATAATCTCCTCGGCAGTCACCACCACAGCCTTGCCGGCCTTGATCTTTTCATTAATCTGTGAGTATGTTTTGGTTACTTTGAATTTTGTCATGTTATTTTCTTTTGAATTTTATCATGTTATTTTTTACTGATATCCTGCCTTGCCTCTTTTATTTTTGACTCAATATTGTTTTTTATCCACAACGGGTCCCACCACTCTACGGGATTTACAAAAGTATTGGCAACAGACATGCCAAAATGCAGATGATCCCCTGCTGCAAGTCCGGTTGTTCCTGTTTGTCCTATAATATCACCTTTTTTGACCATATCTCCTGTTTTGACTGAGATATTACTTAAATGGCCATATGAAGAGCAGACTCCAAAACCATGATCAATCAATACAGACTTGCCGAAAATACCAATATCACCTACACCTATCACCTTGCCTGAATTGGCCGCTGGTATGTCAGAATGGGAAAGAGATGCCAGATCAACACCCATGTGAAACTGCTGGTCGATCTGCTTTCCATTGTACTTATATGTTCTATGATCGGCAAACTGTGCCTTTGGTGCGGCTCCTGGAAGACGCAAAAATGTACCTTCCCACATCATTTTGTTTTCCGTCTGGGCCGCTGGCTTTAAAATCTGTTCTGTATTCAAGACTCTCAGTTTTTGATTGATATATATAAATTTGCTGAGAAGGGGATTTTCTGAAGAGTCAAATGTCGCCTCGATCTCTCCAAGATTGAATTGAGGCATTATGTTCTGAAGGAAAGAATCAGAGATCTCAAGAGTATCACTTCTGAATTTTTTCTCTTTTATGTAATGGTAAAA
>JADFYT010000376.1 GCA_015232935.1 Desulfamplus sp. | reverse complement strand
AATTAGGAGTTGAAATTTAACTTTTATAATCAGCAAGATAGAAAAGCTCTTTTTTATAATGGTAAGTACAACTATCTGTTTTTGCTGAAACTGGACAATCCAACCCCCTAATTCGCATTATTAATACATTGTTTATTAATAATGATAACGACACGCCAAAATTCTTATTTTTGCTTCTTCTACCTGATAAACAAGCCTATGTTCCTGATCAATCCGCTTTGACCAACAACCAGCTAATTCATGTTTTAGAGGTTCTGGTTTGCCAATGCCGCCAAAAGGATTTTCTTGAGTTTCTTGTATCAATCTAATTATACGCAATGCTTTTTTACGGTCATTTGCAACCCACCAAGCCAAATCTTCAAATCCTGCTGAATCAAATTCCAAGCTGAATACAGGCATCTTCAAATGAAACTCCTTCTTTTCTGTTTTTAGCTTCCAAAAGACGCTTTCGCATTGCATCGCTTTTCAACAAATAGGCTGTTTCTCGTTCAGATATAATTTCTTGCCAGAGTTGAATAGGCACAATGACACTGATAGCTTTTCCTTTTTCGTCTGATACATATTGAATTTGTGCTTGTGCAGCCATTTATTCCTCCGTAATTTGAGTTTCATATTTATTTTTTGCTTATTATGATATAAATATCAAAGTCTCTCATATTGCTATTTATTTTAAAGATTATTTATCTAAACACCGCCCCATTTCCAGCAGATGTAACCTGTCTTGCGTATCGTGCCATGTATCCGGTTTTTATTTTTGGTTCAGGGCGTTTCCAGCATGAGAGCCTCTCTTTGATCTCTGACTCTGATACAAGGAGTTCAATGGTTTTGGCGGGAATATCAATCTTGATCAAATCGCCCTCCTGTACTGCCGCAAGAACACTCCCCTGCATGGCCTCAGGAGATATATGGCCAATTGAAGCACCTTTTGTACCTCCGGAAAATCTGCCGTCAGTAATAAGGGCGACATCTCCATCAAGACCCATTCCTGCAATTGCAGATGTCGGGGTGAGCATCTCTCTCATGCCCGGGCCTCCGGCAGGCCCCTCATACCTTATTACAATAACATCTCCTTTATTGATAGTGTTGGCCATGATTGCCTCTGTTGCTGCCTCTTCAGAGTCAAATACCCTTGATGTGCCCTGATGACGAAGCATCTCCTCCTTGACAGCGGACTGTTTAACTACGCACCCTTCCGGAGCAATATTTCCAAAAAGGACAGCAAGTCCACCCTGTTTATGGTATGGATCGCTCACCGGCCTTATCACTTCTGGATTTTTGACTTTAACATCCCTGATATTTTCCGCGACCGTTCTGCCTGTAACAGTGATGCACGAACCATCAACCATTCCCTCATCAAAAAGGGTTTTCAGAACAGCCTGTATTCCTCCGGCATCGTAGAGATCCAGAATATGATCGCTTCCTCCGGGGCTTAAAGAACAAAGATGAGGTATCCTTGAACTGACCTCATTGATAAGCTCAAGAGGAATATCAAGCCCGGTCTCATGGGCAATTGCTTTCAGGTGAAGCACTGTGTTTGTGGAACATCCAAGAGCCATATCAACCGCAAGAGCATTTCTGAATGCTGTTTCTGTCATGATCCGGAGTGGGGTGATATTGTGTTTCAACAGTTCCATTACAGCCATGCCAGCCTTTTTGGCCAGACGGATTCGCTCTGACATGGGCCCTGGCACGGTACCATTGCCTGGCAGTCCCATTCCAATGGCTTCTGTCAGGCAGTTCATGGAATTGGCTGTGAACATCCCTGCACATGAACCACAGGTGGGACAGGCAGCATTTTCAATGGCTTCCATTTCAGATTCAGCCATTTTTCCACTTTTGACAGCTCCCACAGCTTCAAAAACAGAGATCAGGTCAATTTTTCTGGAGTGATCCAGAGGATGGCGACCAGGCAACATGGGCCCGCCGCTTATGCAGATGGCTGGAATATCAAGACGAGCTGCCGCCATAAGCATTCCAGGGACAATCTTGTCACAGTTTGGAACCATGACAATTGCATCAAACGGATGAGCCATTGCAGAAACCTCGATTGAATCCGCGATCAGCTCCCTGCTTGCAAGTGAATAGTGCATACCCGCGTGGTTCATGGCAATGCCGTCACACACTCCGATTGTTGAAAACTCCATGGGGGTACCTCCGGCCATCCTGATACCAGCTTTTATTGCAGTCACAATCTGATCCAGATGCATATGTCCGGGAATCAGTTCATTGGCTGAGTTGGCAATGCCAACCAATGGCCGAGCAATCTCTTCATCAGTAAAACCTACTGCCTTCATAAGGCTTCTGTGGGGTGCCCTTGCAATCCCTTTTTTTGCTATATCGCTTCTCATTTATCCTCTCTTTTGATGATAACAGCCATGCCCTTGATGAGCACAACGAAAAATGAAAGTCTTATAATTACAGATATCTCAAGAGACTTTCACATAAATCATACATGAAAAAAATCCAATAAACCTTCATGGCCTTTGTGTTGCTACCCCAAATCTTGAAAATCAGAATGGATTTTTACGATAAAAACTAAAAAGCCGCTATCAGCTTTTCCAGGCTGATAGCGGCTTTTAAAGAATCTTGTTCTACTTATGCCAATGTCAGCCCGTTCTTCTGAGGGCGATAATAATCACCTCCACAAGGAGA
>JADFYT010000375.1 GCA_015232935.1 Desulfamplus sp. | reverse complement strand
GGAAAAGTTCCACACGGGACGTTGATCCAAAAGAGAGGGAGTTTTCAGGATTTACCTTTAAAATCCAGGCTAACATGGATCCGGCTCACAGGGACAGAATCGCTTTTTTCAGAATATGCTCGGGCAAATTCACACGCGGGATGAAGGTCAGGCACCATAGAATCGGCAAGGATGTAATTATCTCGAATGCGACCATCTTCATGGCACAGGAGAGAAGCAACATTGATGAGGCGTATCCAGGAGATATAATTGGCATTCACAACCACGGCACAATAAAGATCGGAGATACCTTTACAGAAAAAGAGCCTCTTAAATTTTTGGGAATTCCAAGTTTCGCACCTGAACATTTCAGACGGGTGGTTCTTAAAAATCCGCTTAAAACCAAGGCATTGCAAAAAGGGCTTTTTCAGCTTGCCGAAGAGGGAACAATCCAGGTTTTCCGTCCAAGGATCAACAATGACTATATTCTTGGTGCTGTAGGTGTTCTTCAGTTTGATGTTACAATGTCGCGTCTCAAAGCAGAATACAGCGTGGATGCGGGATACGAAACCATTGATTATTCGGTTGCCAGGTGGGTTACCTGTGACAATGAAGAGTATCTTAAAGATTTTATCAGAAAAAACTCCGGCTCGATAGCAGTTGACTCCGAAGGGTGGACAGCTTTTTTGACAACAAGCGAATATCAGCTTGGTTTTGCTGTGGAGGCGTGGCCGGATATAGTATTCCATAAAACAAGAGAATATAATTGACCTGCGAACTGAATATTAAATCTATTGTCTGGTAGAATATTTCAATGTCAGCAAAATAATAAAGCTCAACAGTTCCACAATATAAATTTTAAGGAGAGACCAAAATGAGTGAAAACCGGATTTTTAACTTTAATGCAGGGCCATCAGCTCTGCCCCTGACAGTTCTCAAAGAGATACAGGCCTCATTTCTTGATTTCAAGGGGTCAGGCATGTCTGTCACTGAAATCAGCCACCGTTCAGGAGTGTTTGATGAAGTGATCAACGATACTGTGGCAAGAACCAGACGTCTTCTCAATATTGACGAGAAATATCACGTGCTGTTTCTTCAAGGAGGTGCAAGCCTCCAGTTTGCCATGATTCCAATGAACTTTTTAGGAGAGGGGGCAAAAGCGGACTATGTTAATACAGGGACATGGTCAACAAAGGCAATCAAGGAGGCAAAACTGAATGGAAAAAAAATAGATGTAGTCGCCTCGTCAGAGGATAAAAATTTTTCCTATATCCCTCAAAACATTCAGTTTAATAAAGATGCCAGGTATGTCCATATCACATCAAACAACACCATAAAAGGGACACAGTGGCACTCATTTCCAGACACAAACGGTGTGCCTATAGTCTCTGATATGTCATCGGATATATTCAGCAGACCACTTGAGATGGAAAAATTTGGAATGATATATGCCGGTGCCCAGAAAAATATTGGTCCTGCCGGAGTATGCATGGTGATTTTGCACGATGATATGCTCAAACTTTCTGAAGAGCTTGTGCAGGGTGAAAACAAAACTTTGCCAAACATGCTTCGCTATAACACCTATTCATCCCAGAACTCCATGTACAACACACCCAACTGCTTTGGTATTTATGTGACTCAGCTTGTCCTGAAATGGATAGAAGAGGAGATTGGCGGACTTGCAAAGATGGAAGCCCGAAATAAGGAAAAAGGGCAGATGCTCTATGATTTTATTGATGGCAGCAATTTTTATCGAGCCACTGCTGAAAAGGATAGCCGTTCCTTGATGAATGTCACTTTCCGCCTTCCAGGTGAGGATCTGGAAAAAGAGTTTATTGGACAGGCAACCAAAAACAGGCTGGGCGGGCTAAAAGGCCATCGTTCAGTCGGAGGATGCAGAGCATCAATATACAATGCCACTACAATGGAAGCTATAGAGGCGTTGATTCAATTCATGAAATCTTTCGCATCTGGAAAATGAGCTACCCCTCCCTGAAGGGCAATGTCGTTGACTTAAGCTGCACAGCGATTTTATAGCCGCAGGCTAAAGCCATCGGCTGAAAGATGAAAGCCCCTTTAAAGGGGCTTGAGCAATTTAGCCCATAGCTTTAGCTTAGGGCTTAAAAGATAAGATATTGCCTTAAGTCAACAACATTGTCCCTGAAGGGACTGGGGTTTTTTCGCCACTTTTATAAAAACAGTGTTTGCAACTCATGCCGCCTCTGCTGAAGGCCGGAGCATTGGAACTCTCCTGAAAGCAGGGGGGCATTGGAGCAGATTTATGGAAAATGGAAACAGGAGAAGTTTGTAATGAAAGTCCTTGTAAGTGACAAAATGGGTGAGGCTGGTCTTGAGATATTCAGAAATGCAGAAGGCATTGAGCTGGATGTAAAGACAGGGCTGAAACCGGAAGAGCTAAAGGCCATTATAGGCGATTATCATGGACTGGCAATCAGAAGTGCCACAAAGGTGACTAAAGAGATAATAGATGCCGCGACCAACCTCAAAGTGGTGGGAAGAGCAGGTATAGGTCTTGACAATGTGGATATTCCGGCAGCTACCCAGAAGGGAATCGCGGTGATGAATACACCGGGCGGAAACACCGTGACCACAGCGGAACATGCCATAGCCATGATGATGTCCCTGACCCGTAATATTCCAAAAGGAACCGCCA
>JADFYT010000374.1 GCA_015232935.1 Desulfamplus sp. | reverse complement strand
CTTCTTGTAAGCATGGTCAATATCTGCCAAGACTTGTGCCAGCTCGACTGCCCCCAGGGTTCCAGCAAGCCCCTTTAGTGTATGGGCTATCGTTCTTCCCTTTTGTTTGTCCGTCTCTTGTTGACCGTCATGCTGTTGATTTTCATTTCTGATTATTTGTGCCATATCGCCAAAGTCACGAACAAGCTGCTCTTTGAAACGGTGAAGTAGTTTATTGTAGAATACAGGATCTCCATCAGCGGAACGCAACCCCTTTTTAAGATCAAAACCATCCAAAGATTCCGGAAGTATTGAGAGAGAAAACAAGAATTTGCCATCTTGCTTTTCGACAGAACCATCTTGCGTTTCGACAGAGGCATCTTGCGTTTCGGTATCAACACCGTTTTTCCTCGCACTGACAGCGATTTTATCCTCAGCAATGTCATGCTCATCAGCATCCACATCAGTTGGCCTGAGCCATTTTGACAAAGTCTGGTAGAGTTCCCTGTCATCAATGGGTTTTGCCAGATGGCCATTCATGCCAGCCTCTTTTGATCGTCTTCTATCCTCCTGCATAACTGCTGCTGACAGAGCGATGATCGGAAGATTGGGAAAATCCTCACGAATAACACGGGTTGCCTCAAAACCATCCATCACAGGCATCTGGATGTCCATCAACACGATATCAAATCCACTCTCGCCAAACAGGGCACTCTCTCTGGGCAAAGCACTCTCTCTTACCTTTTCAACAGCCTCTTTTCCATTGCAGGCAACTGTCACCATCGCACCTGTCTTGTCAAGCCATCTTCTCGCAACATCCTGATTAAGTTCATTATCCTCAACAAGCAGTATTGATGCTCCCGCAAATGAAGGGACAACAGTCTTCTGAACCTCATGCCTTATCCATGGCTGGCCTCCTGTTGCCTCCACCATTGTGTCATACAAAAGAGAGGCTGTTACAGGTTTGTGCAAAAAAGCATCAATATCAGGAGAATTTTCAGGAAGCTCCTCACGCTGGTACGCACTGACGATCAAAACCGGTGAATCGTTGCTTGATATAACCCCTGTTTGCCGAAGCTCACGAAGTTTGTTGACAGCCTGCAACCCGTCAAGTTCACCTGGCATTTTCCAGTCCATGAGGATAAAATCAAATGGAGTGCTGTTATTTTCCGCATCTACCACAGCATCAATTGCCTCCTGTCCGCTTTGGGCCTCAACTATCTCAATTTTCCAGCTCTCCAGAATATTTCGTAATACTGTTCTGGCTATCTCCTGATCATCTGCCACAAGCACTCTCATGCCTTGTTTAATTGTGCATCCAGGCTCTTCCGGCATGCCAGAGGCTGGATAAGAAACAGGCAAGTTAATCTCGAAAAAAAAGCTGCTTCCCTCTCCTTCTCTTGATTTTACATTAAGGGTTCCTCCCATAGCATCTACAAGTTTACTGCTTATAACAAGGCCAAGACCGGTTCCCCCGTATCTTCTTGTCGTGGATGGATCTGCCTGGGAAAAGGCTTTGAACAGCTTTTCAACCTCGGTTTCCGACATGCCAATTCCGGTGTCATTAATTTCAAACCGAAGACGCATAGTCTCTTCATCCCCGCGAAGAGGTCTTGCCTTGAGCTCCACATGCCCTTTTTCCGTAAACTTGATTGCGTTGCCTACAAGATTGATGAAAATCTGACCCAGACGAAGAGAGTCTCCAATGAAATAACGAGGCATATCAGGAGGATAGCAAAAATAAAGATCAACACCCTTAATATCAACAGCATTGCCAAACAGTATCCGTATCTGATCTAAAACATCATCAAGAAAAAAGCTGTGATAATCAAGCTCAAGTCTGCCGGCTTCTATCTTGGAATAGTCAAGAATATCATTAATAATGCCAAGAAGCATTCTTGAGGAGCTGTATATCTTATTCAACGAATCTCGCTGCTCAGTGTCAAGTCTGGTTTCCAGAGTCAGTTTGCTCAAACCAATAACAGCATTCATGGGCGTGCGGATTTCATGGCTCATGTTGGCCAAAAACTCTGATTTGGCTTTATTTGCGGCTTCGGCGGACTCTTTGGCAACAGAGAGTGCGTCTTGACTCACATGCAGTTCATACAATGTAGCCTGCTGGTCTTTATATGTATTGAAAAGCTTTTGGCTCATATCATTAAGAGACCTGACCAAAAAATCGATCTCGTCATGATTTCTCTTTTTATGAAGATCAAGAGGCAGATTTGCGTTATTGATATCATAGGATTCAAGATGGTCGGCAACAGCGACAAGATGCCTTGTGACCAACCTTTCAAACAGCATGAAGATCATGAATGCCACTATAAAAATAGTGAGTGCCTGAAAACAGAATATGACCATGATCTTTCTGATGACTTCGGATATGACCATCTCCATGTCCGCCTGAATATAAAGAGTTCCAAGATTGACCGCTTTATTTTCATGGTGATATACAAGCGGCACATTTTTACTTAAACTCCTCTGTTTTTTTACCTTTCCGCCAGTATCCGGCATCAAATATTCTGATTTTATCAGAACGATAAGTGAACCTTACAGTCAGGATTCCATCAGAAACCCTGCCCAGACAGTAAAACCTTTTTTCATCTGTGCTATGTTCCAGATCTTCCAGGATGATAACATTGAGCCTTTTTGGCAAGATCTGTCTTGACCATCA
>JADFYT010000373.1 GCA_015232935.1 Desulfamplus sp. | reverse complement strand
CTGCCTGTTGTGTTGAAAAATGCTCATTTCAGACTTTTTACGAGACATACAATCCTGATTCCATGGAAATTAAGCGGTTAACAGCATAAAGGCGAGAAAAGGAGAAGTCATGCGTTATTTTAATACGGCAGGACCAGTTAAACCTCAAAAGCATTACTGTTTATCTCCTCTTGACAGAATTAACATTGATATAAAAATAATGAAAAAAGGATAACTTGTGATAGCCGGGTTTAAAAAGCATAACAGTTTCGGGATTTCGTTCAAGGTATCTTTGGGACTTGCATTGATAACAATGGCAGCTTTTTTGTCAAGCGGGGTTATAAAACTTCACTTTAACAAATACGCTACAATGTTCCAGACGATTTCAGAGTCACAACTCCCGCTGCTTTTTGTCTCGTCAAGGCTGGTAAAAGAGGTCGAAGGGCTTATCTCCAATGCCTCTGAGCTTGCTCTTACCGAGAACCAGTTTTTGATTGAATCTGTTTTGAGGACAGCATTGTCAGATCATCAAAAAATTCAGGAGCTCATCTCTGAGTTAAAAAAGGTTGATGTTGATGATGCCCTTGAGCTTTCAACAAAGTCCCGGCTTATTTTTAAAAATATCGAGGCTCTTGCCGAGCTTATAAAAGAGGATATTGACATCAAGCAACGTATCGACCAGATCTCGATTCATATCAGACGGACATCAGAGAAGATAAGGCTTGAAAGGGAACTTGAGCAGAATGTATTGCTCGGACATATTAAACCGCTGCTTGTCCAGATATTCAGTCTGTTGCGGGATATACCAAATATTTCGGACAACCAGCGCCTTGAAGAGTATCAGGGACAGATTCTTGACCTTAGAAAATCTATTAATGAAAATATGGGTGCTCTTCTTCCGGAAGTTTCAACTGTAGATGGAGAGTCTTTAAAAGACTTGCCAGTTCACAAGGAATACTTAAAAGAATCCTTATTAAAATCATTCCGGGCTGATCAAGGGTGGCTGAAATCTTCACCATTGGCGACAGCGGGCTATTTAGAAATTCTGGAGAACTACGGTACCGGAGAAAAAGGAGTTCTGGCTCTGGCCAGGTACCAGTTATCATTAAAAACAAGGATTCAGGACAGGCTTGCTCAAATCTCGTTTTTATCTGATGAGCTGGTAAGAAAGACAGAGCGTATTTTTTCAGAGGTTTCTGTGTCAATCAGGAAACAGAGCGACAAGGTTGCAGAAGAAACAAAATTAGTCGGGCGACTTTTTCTTCTGATTCCGGTTACTATTCTTGTTACTGCCATTTTTATTTTTCTTTTTATCCGCCGTTCAGTAACAGGACGGATTCTCGAGCTTGAAAAAATCATGAAATCACATGTGCAGGGAAATCCAATCCATATTCCGGTTGAAGGGAATGACGAGATTGCCAGCATGGCACAATCTGTTTCCTATTTTGTTGAGAAGCGAAATCAATATGAATCTGTTATGTACGAAGCCAGGGTTGTAGCGGAAAAGGCGAATCAGGCCAAAAGCATGTTTCTTGCCAATATGAGCCATGAACTGAGGACTCCGCTCAATGCCATTTTGGGATTTTCCCAGCTTTTGGGCAGAAACACTGACCTTGCTTCCCATGAAATAGAGTATCTTGACACCATTCGCCAAAGCGGTCAGCACCTGCTCTGTCTTATCAATCAGGTACTTGATTTTTCGACCATTGAAGCCGGGCGGGTCAGGCTCAATAAATCCGAGTTTGATCTTTTTGCCATGCTGGAGGAGATCGAATTCATGTTCCTTATCAGAGCCGTCAAAAAACAACTGACGCTCCTGTTTGAAAAAAAGGAGGGTGTTCCCCGTTTTATAAAGGCAGACCAGGTCAAGCTCAGACAGATACTTATCAATCTTGTCAACAATGCCCTGAAATTTACAGAAGAAGGCGGTATAATTGTACGTGTTTATGTTGGGAAAAAAGATTGTGAAAGTACGCGGGAAGACAAATCTGAGGCTCATCATCAAAAAAATTCAGAGCCACTTAAAGATAATGATTTTATCTTGTGGCTTAATTTTGAAGTCGAGGATACAGGAATCGGTATTCACCCTGACGAAACACTTAAAATTTTCGCCCCTTTTGAACAGACGGAAGCAGGCAGATTAACCAAAGATGGTACGGGTCTGGGTTTAAGCATAAGTCGAAGTTTTGTTGAACTTATGGGAGGCAAGATAGCCCTGGAAAGTAAACCTGGAGTCGGAAGCCTGTTTCGTTTTAGTATCGCAGTGGATGAAGTTCAAAAAATAACTCTGAAAGAGGCGGATAGTAAATCCATTGCCCATGCCGAGACAGGCCATATCGATGAAGCCCATGCCGAGACAGGTCATACCGGTGAATTCCATGCCAGGCCAGACCTTGCTGATGAGAAGCGACAGAATAAAAGCCCTGCCTCTGCCTCTATGATTGTGGATAGAGTCAAGGCAACCTCTGGTTATGCTGCATCTGTGGTTTTGGATCGTTTTTTGGCATTGCCCGAAACATTGAAAACTGACTTTGAGAGTGCTTTATTGCGTGTGGATATGGAGGCTATCGAGTTGTTGATATTGCAAATCAGGGATAGTGATCCTGACCTTGCCGCAGAGTTGCAAAAGTTGTCTCACAATTTTGAGTATGAGAAAATATTGACCATTATCCATCAAACCG
>JADFYT010000372.1 GCA_015232935.1 Desulfamplus sp. | reverse complement strand
AGCTATTCCAAGACCCGTGGCCCCACCGCCTATAATCACGATATCCCATATCTTGTCAGGATTATCTGTTAGCCTCTTTAATAAATGGTCTCTTTTCATAGTCTCTCCTGTATTTAAGATTATTAGGGGGTTGATTCAATCCTTGAATCTTTTAATCCTGTGAATCTTAATTCAGACATAGGGAAAATAAAAACATTGATAACAACATATTGTCTTGTATTAACTCCTGTCTGAATTAGGATTGTTATGATTTCAGGATTAATACGGATTATTGATTTATCAGCAATAGTTCAAGTTCTCTCTGGTTTGCCTTAAGATTCTGGTTTGCCGATTCAAGCTGTTCTCTGCTTGATATTACGGCTGTTCCTTTTTGATCATCGCTGATTGTGAAATATTTTTCAGCCGCACTTATTATGCTCTGCCTGTCAAGGCCAAGCAGAGACTCTTTGAACTCTTTGCGTTTTTCATCTGTAAGACCAAGAATTGTCCGGTAAAAGGCCTTGATGGATGCGGGTCCCGGGGTCTCTGGCTTGTCAATATCCGCACACACCTGGAGAATGGCCTCCTTGATATCCTCTTCCGTATAGTCACCGCTGGTTATAAAAGAGCAGGCATTGCGGTAAACCTCAAGAGTTCTTCTTATGTTGGGATCCCTGTACGAGGCAAACGAAAAAATTCCCTCTTCGGCATTGTACATGGCAAAACCGCCATACGCGCCTCCTTTTTCGCGGATTTCCCTGTGAAGATATAAAGATCTCAGAATCCTGCTGATCGCAGCTAACGCAGGTGCATCAGGGTGATCCATTCTTACTGTTTTAAATGCCTGAGCCACAAAAGAAACCGATGTGCTGGTCATCCACCCTTCAAAAGGATAATAATCTCCTGCAATACCTCTTGCTGACTGACTGCCTTTTTGAATCTCTCCTGCCGGTTGATTGATTTGATTGTCTTGATTTGCCCTGTTGGCGTTATCCTTTTTGTAATCATTGCTTAATGAGTCAATAGATTGTCTAAAATCAATGGCTGCCCCGGCAGGAAGTGAGTCAACCATCCTGGCAATATTATGATCCGCAAGGATAAGGGCATCCTTGTCTCCCGCAATGGCTGACTTCAGATTATCCCTTACAAAGACTTTTGCCGCAATGGCTGAAAGATCTGATGAAAGTTTTTCCGCTATATCAGGCTGCTCCGCAAGACCTTTGATAAACTTGAACTGTGATATCCCGTGCCACATCTCCGCGATTTGAGAAGAGACACCCAGAGCCCTGGCAGCAAGTGATATGGCATAGCGGTGTCCATTTGCAACAATGGCCGACTCCATGCCGGATCTGTATTGAAGAAGAAGATTTTTAAGCCTTGCGGTGTCAGAAAAGCTGTATCTGGACATCAATTCGCCCGTGATATCAAACAGCGGCCCGATGTTTCTATTAAGAGCTTTTCCCTGTAACGACAGGAATGATACATTATGGTCGCTGCCGTTAAAGCCCGTTCCTGAATATGGAGATATACCGATACCGCCGGTGTAAAGATCCATGCGTTCTGCCATCCGGGCATAATCTCTAAGTGAGGTTCCGGCTCCCGTGAAAGCCCTGCAAAAAAACGGGACAAGCTGTTTGAGCTCTAAAGGCAGCACTCCTATTCCGGCTGTGGCTGTAAAATAGAGGATATCTGATGTCGCCTTGTCATAACATGTGGATGCCTTGATATTGTTAATGGTATCTGGCCTGATAATCTCGATATCGGGTTTTACATCGCTTAGTTCAAGGGTTGGAAGAACAGAGACATCCTCCTTTGCATCCTGAAGCTTGGCAAGTTTTTCAGCATCCTGATTAATTCTTGCCATCTGTTCCGGTGTCATTGAGTCAAGTATTTTTTGAAGCTCCTGCCTGATTCTTGTATTCTCCTTCTCCTCCATCTCCTGATCCGGTGCAAGGACAAAAAGAACCCTGTGAGGATTATCAAGAAAATATTGCCTGATCTTTCCTTCCAGAAAACCATTTTTTCCATTTGCCTTGCTATTTTTCTCGCTTGCCTTGCCATCTTGATTTGTCGTCTCCTGTTTGAGTCTTTCAAGATCAGCGTCAAATTTCAGGCAGGATACAGGATCTCCTCCATGTATCCAGGTTCCCGCAAAGGAGATCAGAATCTTTATGCCAAACGGATGAGGTGTGTTGGTTATCTCCTTTTTGTGAAACTCTATCTGATGAATTGCCGATTCAAGCAGATTAGGCTCTATACCTGTGGAACATAGTTCTTCAAGGGTGTCAAAAATTATTTTCTCGACTTTTTCGGCATCATCTTTTCCGATCTCTTTAAGGCCACACGCAAACATTGTGTCTCTCATGTCTGAATCAAAGCCGGTACCATCACTTAGTGCTGACCCAAGTCCTGAATCAATAAGTTTTTTTCTTAAAGGAGAGGCCGAATTTCCAATAAGAATATGCTCTAGAACATCCAGTACCAGCATTTCAAATGAGTCCTTTATGTCCGCGGCAAGCCATGCCACACACGCCTGATATTTTTTTTCAGGATTTTCATCCCTGGAAAGAGGGTAGGGTACCATCACTTTTTTGGGCTCTTTCCAGCGGGGCTGTACAGCAACTTCCGAATCAGGATGAATGGCTGTAAACCTGTTCAATACCTTTGTAGTGATAAAATCAAGA
>JADFYT010000371.1 GCA_015232935.1 Desulfamplus sp. | reverse complement strand
AGAGATTTTGATAATCATGATATTTACATGACAGTTTCTTTTTATGATTGAGTAAGTGCCTTGAATAACACAAAAAAATAAATTTTATTGGTTTCGCATGATATACTTCATAGTCTTTTTTTTTGATTTTCCATAAAGTGGCATGCATGTTGCTAATCCATTTTGATATACAGGACATGGTTAATAAATCACCATGCCGGTTAATGGTAAATCATATCGGATTATAGCTGTTTTTTATTGTTTGAAGTAAGGTGAGGTGCTTTGTATCAGAGCGTGGCAAGTTGATGCACAACTCGATTAACCCTTAAACAGGCATTTTATATGCTATCAGGTGTTTAATTATGGAAAAGTCTTCACAAAATAATGAGTCCAGGAAAGATGAGGGTTATTATCGGACTCTTTCCAGAAACATCATGTTTACTGTGATCATTGTCTCTTTTATGCCCCTGATTTTTGTTGCTGGAATTCTTTTTGTACAGTTCAGTACAACCTACAGCGAAAAGACAACCGCACATCTCGATACTCTTGTAAAGAAACATCGTCAGAACATTGATGTCTTTCTTAATGAAAGACAGAACAACATCAATCAGTTAGCTTCAATGGCAACATTTGAAAAACTCAGTGACCACGCTTTTCTTGAAAAGCAGCTTTTCATACTTCAGCGTGAATATGGGGAGGTTTTCACCGATCTTGCTGTTCTCAACGATGAGGGCAAGCAGGTCGCGTATGCCGGTCCTTTTGGACTTGAAGGGGCACATTATGAGGATGCTGACTGGTTCAGGATGGCGATAAAACAGCCTCATTATATCAGTGACGTGTTTCTTGGAATGAGAGGTTTTCCTCATTTTACTGTCACAACCCGCCACTTCAGGGACGGCAAGCCCTGGATACTTCGTACATCTGTCCATTTTCAGGCATTTAGCGATCTTGTCCAGAACATACGCATTGGTGAAACAGGTGTCGCTTTTATACTTAATCAGAATGGGGAGTTTCAGACACATACTGATTTAAAGATAGCCAATCCAAAAGAGCTGTACCAGAAGATGCTTCCTGATAACATGGCAGGTGTAAACAGGGACACTGACAATATCCTGCCCGAAGCCGCCGCAATCAAGGTGGACGCTTCAAAAAACAGGCGTAATTCCGCACAAAACCGCGACAGGATTGTGCCCATTCAACACAGGCGTATTGGAAATACCATATATGTCGCAACAGTACTTCATAACAAAAACTGGGTACTGATATTTCAGCAGGACGCGAACGATGCTTTTGCAGATTTGAACAGGATCAGATTTATAGCATTAATAGCATTTATAGCAGGTGGGATTGCAATTATAAGCATGGCACTTGTCCTGTCACGCCGTATGGTGGCAAGAATTGTGAAATCAGAAGGAGAGATGGAGATGATGAATCAGCAGGTTATTGAACACGGCAGACTTGCTGCTCTTGGAGAGATGGCAGCGGGTATTGCCCATGAGATCAACAATCCGGTGGCCATAATGGTGGAAGAGGCGGGCTGGATAAAGGATCTGCTTGCCGAAGAGGAGTTCCAGAACAGTGAAAATCTCGAAGAGTTCATCCGCTCGTTAGATCAGATCCGGAAACAGGGTCTGCGTTGCAGGGATATTACCCATAAACTTTTAAGTTTTGCAAGGCCCGCGGAGAGCGGCAACCAGATTATCAATATAAATGATATGATTGCGGAGACAGTAAATCTGTTTTCTCATGAGGCAAAATTCAGCAACATCTCCTTTGAACAGCACTTCAGGCAGAACGACCTCCAGTTTATGGCTTCACAGACCGAAGTTCAGCAGATTCTTTTCAACCTTATCAACAATGCAATGGACGCAATGCGCGATATCGGAGGAAAGATCATAATATCCACAACAAAGGAAGAGAACATGGTAAAAATCATTGTGGAGGACAACGGCTCGGGAATTTCCCAGGAGCACTTTGCAAGGATTTTTGATCCTTTTTTCACCACAAAGCCGGTTGGCAAGGGAACCGGACTCGGACTTTATATATGTTATGGTATTATCAACAAGCTCAATGGAAATATTACGGTGCGAAGCGCGTTGAATCAGGGAACCGTTTTTACAATATTGATTCCTTCCATTGAAGGTGATGAAGAGTAACTATAGATATTTGGTGTAAGAAATATAAACACCGTAAAATCAGAATCAACATCCCGGAAAATGAATAAGGTGTAGGTTTTGAGGAAAGCAAAAAAAATAATCAAGAGACAAAAAAAATAACCCCATAATGTAAGGAGGAAGATATGAACGAGCCTAAACTGCTTCTGGTTGACGATGAAGTGCCCTTTATCGAGGCAATCAGCAAGCGCCTGAAAAAACGTAATTTTGATGTCTCCATGGCACACAGCGGAATGGAAGCTCTGGAAAAACTCAACCAGGATGATTTTGAAGTTGAGGTTGTAATACTGGATGTAAAGATGCCTGGCATGGATGGAATTGAAACATTAGAAGAGATCAAACGCAAGCACCCTCTGGTTGAGGTTATAATGCTTACCGGACATGCTACTGTTCCATCTGCAATTGACGGCATGAAAAAAGGAGCTTTTGACTACCTGATGAAACCCTGTGACATGGAAGTGCTTGTTACCAAGGTTGGTGAGGCCGTGGCAAAAAAACGGGCTCAGGAGAATAAAATAGTTGAAGCCCG
>JADFYT010000370.1 GCA_015232935.1 Desulfamplus sp. | reverse complement strand
CCCTTTTGTGCCATCATCATGGCGATGGGTTTGCCAACTATGTTGGAGCGTCCGACAACAACAACTTCCGCACCGGAAGTCTCAGTGCCGGAACGAATAATCAGCTCCTGGATACCGGCAGGTGTGCAGGGCAGAAATTTTGCCTCATCACCACCAATCATAAGCCTCCCGACATTGACAGGATGGAACGCATCTACATCCTTGTCAGGATTTATAGCATTGAGGACTTTCTTGTCATCAATATGCTTGGGAAGGGGAAGCTGTACCAGAATACCGTGAATTTCCGGATCATTATTGTATTTATCGATCAGTGCAAGAAGGTCAGCTTCCGAGATAGTATCAGGCTGATCATCCTGAATCTCCTTGAACCCGAGACTCAATGCTGTCTGAACCTTTAGCGTTACATAACTAATTGAGGCAGGATTTGCCCCAACAAGAATAGTGACAAGGCCTGGCACCTTGCCATGTTTTGCATTCATCTCGTCAACTTCGGCCTTTACTTCCGCGAGTATGGTCTTGCGAATCTCATTACCATTTATAATCTCTGCTGTCATTTTTTTATCCAATCTCCTGTTTTCAACGCAATATATCGTCAACTGCGTCAAGGCATTATTCAAACAATATGCATGTGGGGAAATATTTGATTGTCAATATCAGCTATTTCCCCACAATAACCTCATTATAGATAATATTATTGCACTACAAACTGCTAATCCTGCTTAATACAATCCGCTCAACAGGATCAGAATACGCCTTCAACCTTACCGGTTTCAAGATTAACATCTACACGCTTAAAGGCAGGATTAGAGCTGGTACCAGGCATCAAGCTGATAGCACCCGCAACTGGTACAATAAATCCGGCACCCGCATATGTGAGCACATCTCTGATCTTGAGTGTCCAGCCTGTGGGCACACCCTTGAGGGCAGGATTATCGGAAAGAGAAAGATGCGTTTTAACCATACACATACCCATTTTAGAAAGCACGGGGTCAGCCTGAATTCTGTCAATGGCAACATTGGCCTCATTGGAGTACTCAACGCCATCTGCACCATAAACCTCTTTGGCAATCAGATCAATTCTCTCTTTGATAGGCATATCAAGTTCATAGAGGAATCTAAATTCAGTTTTCTCCTCACAGGCAGCTATAACTGTTTCGGCAAATTCAATTGCACCGGCACCCCCCTGCTCCCAATGGCGAGAAAGAGCAACTTTTGCACCTTCAGCTTCACACAGCTCACGAACCTTTGCAATCTCGGCGGGAGTATCTGTATAGAAAGCGTTGATACATACAACGGGGCTGATACCAGCTTTTCTAACATTTCTGATGTGATGAATCAGATTCGCACAACCCTTTGCAACCCAATCAACATTCTCTGTCAGATACTCTTTGGGCATGGCTTTGCCAGGGACAGGCACCGGAGCACCACCGTGACATTTAAGGGCTCTTATTGTCGCAACGACAACGGCACAATCAGGAACAAGACCGCTATAGCGGCATTTAAGATTCCAAAATTTCTCGAATCCGATATCAGCACCAAAACCTGACTCGGTAACATGATAATCGGCAAGCTTAAGACCGATTCTGTCAGCAATGATAGAACTCTGCCCAATGGCGATATTTGCAAACGGTCCGGCATGAACAATAACAGGCTGTCCTTCAAGGGTCTGCATCAAAGATGGATTAAGAGCATCTACCATCCATGCTGTCATGGCACCAGCCACCTGAAGATCTTCAGTAGTAACTGGTTTACCTTTTTTAGTATAGGCAACAACAATTTTACCCATTCTTTCACGCATGTCTTTAAGATCAGTTGCCATTGCAAGAATAGCCATAACCTCAGAAGAGACCGCGATACCGAATTTGGATTTCATCATAAAACCATCAGTCTTGCCATTAACGCCATCAATACCTATAATTATGTTTCTTAAAGCCTGACAGCAAAAATCCATGATCCATCCCATCTCGACACGAGTAGGATCAATATCAATACGCTTCATACCGGAAAGTCTTTCCAACTGCTCGTCTGTATAATTTCTTTCATGCTGAAGACGAGAGGTAAGAGCAACCATCGCAAGGTTGTGGGCATTCATAATGGCGTTGATATCGCCTGTAAAACCGAGTGAAAATGGAGTCAAGGGAATACACTGTGCCAGACCACCACCGGCAGCAGATCCCTTGATGTTCATGGTCGGTCCGCCTGAAGGCTGACGAATGGCGGCACATACATTTTTGCCAAGCTTGCCAAGACCCTGCACAAGTCCCATGGAAGAGGTGGATTTGCCCTCTCCAAGCGGGGTGGGGGTGATAGCAGTAACATCAATATATTTTCCGTTTGGCTTGTCTTTAAGGCGCTCCAGAACAGCTCTGAAATCAATTTTTGCGATATAGTGACCCTGAGGGAGCAGCTCTTCCTTTGTGAGCCCCAGCTTTTCACCAATTTCGTAAATGGTCAGCATTGTTTTTTCTGCATCTTGTGCAATTTCCCAGTCCGCATGTTTGGTTGGATCTAATGCCATGATTAACTCCTTTTCGTTTTAAAATTGAGACTCATCAGATTTTATGAGCCATTATAATTAAACCTCGAACCATTTCGATTAACCAACACCTCTTAAATCCACAAATAAAACCAATAGATTTAAGTAGTTAATAATTAAACCAAAATACTAACACAACAAAAAAAAA
>JADFYT010000036.1 GCA_015232935.1 Desulfamplus sp. | reverse complement strand
TGCCTAAAAAGCTGCCGACTTCCTACAGATCTGCTGATTTCCTAAAAAGCTGCTGACATGGTTAGATTCAATGAAATCCATGAACAGTAACAATAAAAAATGATTTCAATCTGGTAACCATTGCAGTAAAATCAATTTTGTTTTCAACCAACAGCCGCTTTTACACATAAACGTTCAGGCATAGAACAAGCAACTTCGCTGCAATTGTTGATGGATTTTAGGTTTCTGAACAAGAACGATAAATTGTTGATATTAAAAAGGATTAATCCTTAAAATAGATATGTATCAACATCCATTATACCTCTTTTCGTGTTGTTCTGGTAAGATAATCAGAAAATCCTTTTTGATTCTGGCTTGTTCATGTTAGGAGTTAACACTGATTTATATGGCGGGAAAAATTAAAAAATAGATGGGAATTAGGGTGAAGCAATCTTTTCAAAAATATACTGGTGCCATTCCCTGGATGGCATCAAATTCGGTGGCTGCCAATCTGCTTATGCTCTTTTTTCTTGTGGGCGGCCTGATTGTGGCCGGCAATATCCGTCAGGAGGTCTTTCCCGAGTTTGAAACCGGCATGGTAACAGTCTCTGTAGTCTATCCAGGAGCAAGCCCGGAAGAGGTGGAGCGGGGCATCATCCTCGCTGTTGAAGAGGCTGTACAGAGGGTTGACGGCATCAAGGAGATAAGCTCCACAGCTTATGAAGGGATGGCCATGGTCAACCTTGAGGTACTGGATGGCACTGATACCAAAATTTTTGCCAGGGATGTAGAAAGCGAGATAAAGTCAATTAGCTCTTTGCCGGATGAGGCACAAAGCCCTGTTGTTTCTGTTGTCAACCGCAGAAGAGAGGTGATTACACATGCCATATATGGTGATATCCCGCCAGAGGTGCTTCGCGAGATTGCCGAGGAGTTCAGAGATACGCTGATTCAGGATTCTGATATTACCCAGGTACAGCTCAGCGGAATCAGGGATTATGAGATCCATGTTGAGGTTCCCCAGGAGAATCTGAGGCGTTATGGCCTGACCCTCAAAGATGTGGCTTCAAGGATAAGCTCGGTATCGGTAGAACTGCCCGGAGGCAGCATTAATACAAGTGGCGGAGAGATCATGGTAAGAATGAAAGAACGCCGTGATCTGGCACGGGAATACGCTTCGCTTCCCATGATTACCCCGGGTGACGGTTCAAGTGTGTTGCTGGAAGATATCGCAACCATTACCGAGGGCTTTTCTGACTCCAAGCAGTATGGAACTTTTAATGGAAAGCCTGCCATTCAGGTGGAGGTTTACAGGGTCGGTGACGAGAAACCTGTTGAACTTGCGAAGGCTGTAAGAGACAAAGCGGAAATATTTACAACAGGGCTTCCTGAAGGGGTTTCTGTTTCGCTGGTCAGGGACAGTTCGGAAGTTTTTGAACAAAGAGCCGGGCTTCTTGTCAGAAACGGCTACATGGGACTTGCCCTGGTCTTTATCTCACTTGCCCTTTTTTTAGAGATCCGTCTCGCATTCTGGGTATCGATGGGTATTCCTGTCTCGGTTCTTGGATCTTTTATCTTTCTTTCAACTATAGACTTTTCAATTAACGTAATATCCATGTTCGCATTTATTGTTACTCTTGGAATTGTGGTGGATGATGCAATAGTGGTGGGAGAGAGCATCTATTCCAGCAGGCAGGAAGTGGCTAATATTGACGCTGCGATCAAGGGCACAAGGGATGTTGGAATTCCGGTGGTGTTCAGCATTTTAACCAATGTTATCGCCTTTGTACCCATTATGTTTGTTCCCGGGATGATGGGAAAATTTTTTTGGGTTATTCCTGTTGTGGTTATTGCGGTTTTTTCAGTTTCCCTTGTTGAAAGCCTCTTTATTCTTCCGGCACACTTGAGCCATATGGGCAGGCCCGGCCGGATAATGGAGTGGCTGAACGGTAAGCAGCAGCGTGTCAGCAGATGGCTTTTAAGGTTTGTGGAAAAGGTATATGGCCCTTTTGTTGTGTCTGTGGTCAAAAACAGATACATTACTGTATCCATTGCCATAGCTATTCTCATATCTGTTATTGGATATGTAAAAAGCGGAAGAATCACCACCACCCTGATGCCTCGTGTTGAGTCAGACTATGCCTATGTGACTGCCACCCTTCCATACGGGAGTTCAGACGAGAAGATCGCCGAAATTTTGCATCTGGTCTCTGAGGCGGCAAAAAGGATAATTGCTGAAAATGGTGCCCAAAAGCTCTCTCGCGGATTTTATGGAATTGTAGAGAATAATGTTATTCAGTCCGGTATTATTTTGACCCCTCCTGACGTTCGCCCTATCTCGACAGCGGAAGTTGCCGAAGCGTGGAGAGATGCGGTCGGAGAGGTCGCCGGCATAGAATCGATACGGTTTGAATCAGACCGTGGAGGTCCTGGTTCCGGTGCCAGCCTGACAATTGAACTTACACATCGTAATGTTGACTCTCTTAAGGCGGCCAGCGTCAAACTTGCTGAAGCTCTGGCGTCCTTTCCATCTACAAAGGATATTGATGATGGTTCTGCCCGGGGAAAAGAGCAGTTTGATTTTAAAATGAGACCTCAAGGTCTTGCAATGGGACTTGGGGCACGGGAAGTTGCTCTTCAGGTTCGCCACGCATTTTACGGAGCTGAAGCCTTGAAAATTCAGCGTGGCAGAAGTGAAGTTACACTAAGGGTCAGGCTTCCTGAAAACCAGAGGATTTATGAAAACAGCCTTGATACATTGATTATTCATGCTCCAGATGGCACAGAGGCATTGCTCAGGGATGTGGTTACAATGGAGCGGGGGCGGGCATACACATCCATTGAACGAAGGGCGGGCAGGAGAATAGGAACAGTGTCTGCCAATGTCGTGCCAAGAGACGAGACAGACAGGGTTATTACTGTGGTCAATGAGGAGATAATGCCAACTCTTCAGCAGGAGTTCCCCGGCCTTGCAAGCCAGCTTCAGGGGCGTCACGCGGATATGCAGGAGAGTACAAGAAGCCTTGTTGCAGGTCTTCTTATGGCTCTTCTTGCAATTTACGCCCTTCTGGCCATACCATTCAAGAGCTATTTTCAGCCCATGATCATAATGAGTGCAATTCCATTTGGTATTGTGGGGGCAATTATTGGCCATATCCTGCTTGGTTATCCGCTGTCGCTTATGAGCCTTTTTGGCCTTGTCGCCCTTTCCGGAGTTGTTGTCAATGACTCTCTGGTCATGGTTGATTTTGCAAACCGCAAAAGAAGGGAAGTGGCAGCAGATGCAAACGGAGAATTCACACCTGTCTCTGCCATGGATGCAATTACCCTGTCAGGGATGCAGAGATTCAGACCCATAATGCTCACCACACTGACCACTTTCGGAGGACTTGCACCAATGATATTCGAGACATCAAGGCAGGCAAGATTCATGATTCCAATGGCGGTCTCACTGGGGTTCGGGATTCTTTTTGCAACATTGATTACTCTTGCCTTGGTCCCATCACTTTATATGGTTCTTGAAGATATTATGTCCATTTTCAAAAAAGAGCCGCAAAACATCATTAAAATACCGGAGGAAACGGAAACAACAGATGCATAACGATTTTGAAAAAGAGATAAAGCCGTTACGTGAAAAAATAGATGATATTGATGCCGAAATTCTTACCCTGATATCAAACAGGCTTGAAGAGGTAAAGAAAGTGGTTGCCCTGAAAAGACGGCACAATATGCCGGTATTTCATCCTGCAAGAGAAGAGGATCTTATTTCAAAACAGCGTTCTGAAGCCCAGACATACGGTATTGACCCTGACTTTATTGAGGATATATACAGAGTTATCCTCAGAAATTCCAGGCTTCATCAGGCTGTGGAGATGAAAAAACAGGGCGTGCGTTCAGGTTCAAAGGTTCTCATCGTAGGAGGTTACGGACAGATGGGAAGCTACTTTGCACGGTTTTTTATATCATCGGGCTATGAAGTGAGAATTCTGTCTGAAGATAACTGGCATGAAGCAAGGCAGCTTTGCAGTGATATTGATCTTGCACTGATATCCGTGCCTATAAACGTGACTCTTGAAACTATCCGCCGTATTGGTCCCTACCTGCCGCCAACTGCCCTGCTTGCTGACCTTACAAGTATAAAGGCCGCTCCCCTGAATGAAATGCTTGCTGTTCACCCCGGGCCGGTTCTTGGCCTGCATCCGCTTTTTGGTCCCACCTGCACCACCCTTGACAAGCAGATTATTGCCATCACGCCTGGAAGAGAGCCTCAAGGCTGCCAGTGGCTTATTGACCAGCTTGTTCTGTGGGGTGCAATCATTGTAAACTCCGATGCAAATGAGCATGATCAGATTATGGATATTGTCCAGGCTCTCAGGCACTTTGCAACTTTCTGTTTTGGCCAGTTCCTCTCAAGGCATAAAATTGAACTTGGCAGAACCCTTGAATTTTCAAGTCCTATTTATCGGCTTGAGATGGGTATGGTAGGGCGGCTTTTTGCACAGGACAGCTCTCTTTATTCTGAAATAATATTTGCAACGCCTTCAAGATTGAAAATATTAAGGGAATTTGTGCTTTCACTCAATGATCAGCTTGATATGCTTGACAATATTGATAAGGATCTGTTCATTGAACGATTCAGTGAAACTGCAAGGTGGTTTGGACCATTCAGTGAGCAGGCACTCAGGGAGAGCACTTTTATTATCAACAAGCTGATTGAGAGATTTTAGGATTTTCCTCCTGACCTTGACAATCCAATAATGATGTTCCCGTAAAAAGTCTGGAATCGGCATTTTTTGGTTTAATAACTCTATGATTTTATTGAACGCAGATTTCGGTAAACTGACTTTTTACGAGGTCATCGATAATCAAATGATGTTTTCTGATTTTAGTGACTAATCAACATAAAAAATCAGATACAATAATCAAAATTTACTTAGTAAGGAGAAAACAATCATGATGTCCACTGTCTATTTTACAGATTTCAAGGCAAATTCCAGAGAAAATGTTTCTGGAAAAATTGAAAGACTCATTGAAGCTGCCGGCATAAGCGACATTTTGTCAAAAGATGACCTTGCCGCGGTCAAGCTCCACTTCGGGGAAAAGGGCAATGTTGCGTTTATCCGCCCCCCATACATCAGGAAAATTGTTGAAAATATCAGAAAAAACAAGGCGGTACCATTTCTGACTGACGCCAATACTCTTTATGCCGGCACAAGAAGCAACACCCCTTCACATATCAAAACGGCAGTTGAAAATGGTTTCTCCTATTCAAGCATGGATTGTACTCCAATTATCATTGCAGACGGACTAAGAGGCAAAAGCGAGATTGCTGTTGAGGTCAATCAGAAGCATTGTAAAGAGGTCTATATCGGCAGCGAAATTGTCTCTGCAGATGCTCTGATATCAGTTGCTCATGTCAAGGGCCATGAACTCTCAGGCTTTGGAGGTGCTTTGAAAAACATCGGCATGGGATGTGCGTCAAGAAAAGGCAAACTTGAGCAGCACTCCAATGTCAGTCCAAAAATAAAAAAGAAAACATGCATAGGGTGCGGAAACTGTGCCGAACACTGCCCTGGCAATGCCATATCTCTTGAATCTATTTCTTCTGAACCTTCTTCTTCTGCCCCTGATTCTCTAAATATAATTGATCCTCATCCTGACGGGAAAGATACTCCTGCCGGCAAAAAAAGATCTAAAAAGGCATCTATTGATCCTGATCTGTGTATTGGATGCGGAGAGTGTATTTTAAGGTGCCCCACTGCTTCTGTCAGCATTCAATGGAACCAGACTATTCCGGTATTTCTTGAGAAGATGATGGAATATACCCTTGGTGTGCTTCAAAACAAACAGGGCAAATCTTTTTTTATAAATTTTATTATGGATATCTCGCCTGCCTGCGACTGCATGCCATACAATGACTCCCCTATTGTAAGGGATATAGGAATTCTGGCATCAAAGGATCCGGTAGCGATTGATCAGGCATCTGTTGATCTTGTAAATGCCGAGGCAGCTCTTCCTGCCGGGTGCCTTAAAACAAACATCCTCCCGGGAGAAGACAAATTTAGAGGTCTTTACCCTGAAGTCAACTGGGAAAGACAGCTTGAGTATGCTCAAGAGATCGGGCTTGGCAGCCGCAAGTATCATCTTGAAAACATCAAGACCCTTACTTGGAGATAACCGGCACGGCCGGAGCGGGATATTGGCTCTCGGCCACAACAAAGAGCGAAAGTCATATAATCACAGCTATTTAAAGAGACTTTCATATAAAAAGACAGGCATATATGGGTCACATAACATTGAGGAATGCATATGGCTAAATATAACGGCATCAACCACCTTGCCATGGCTACAAGAGACATGGATATGACAATCCGCTACTGGCGTGATCTTCTGGGTATGCGTCTTGTAGCCGGTCTTGGCGACAAAAATTTTAGGCACTATTTTTTTGAGATTTCAGAAACAGACCTGATCGCCTTTTTTGAATGGCAGGATGTTCAAAATATTCCTCTAAAGGATCATGGCGTTCCTGTCAAAGGCTCTTTTGCTTTTGACCATGTTGCAATAGGAGTTGAAAATCTATGTGATCTGACAGAAATCAGCCAAAAACTTTCAGAAGCTGGTTTCTGGGTCTCGGAGATTATAGATCATGGATTTATATATTCCATCTACTCTTTTGACCCAAACAATATTCCTGTTGAATTCAGTTACAATGTGCCGGATATCAATATCAGGCATCATCCGCAGATGAAGGATAAATATCCCTCTGAAATAACACTTGAGGGGTCGGAACCTCAGCCTGGAAAATGGAATATCCCAAAAAGTGCGGTTGGCAGCCGGGACGATATGGAAATTTATCCTGGTGAGGGAAAGATTTTCCGGGATTCTTGATAACGGCCATGCACTGATAAATTTCAAGTACTAACTGCTATAACGGGGTATTTACGGCTTTTGAATAAATGGACATTCTATTTGTCCAGAATATGGGGCTTCCTGAAAATCCAATGCCCATTTTTTTTGATTTTTGAATGTCCGTAAATATTCGGTTTGCCTCCTGGTACAAATGTGCGGCCGGAACCGCAGTGCTGATCCCAATGCCGGACTGGCCAGATATCGTTACATCATGGCAAACAACGGTCCTGTAAGGCAGGAGACAAATCATGGTCTCCTTTGATATTCTTATGACTAAAGTTCACAACTGCCGTGGATCTTATTGAATCCCTTGATCTGGCTGAAGTTAAGGGGGTGAGCTTAAAAAGCGAATTTCTGCCATTCTCAAATATGATGGCCTCGTAAAAAGTCCTTAATGGGCATTTTACAGCACAATAACTCGTTGATTTTATTGAACGCAGATTTTGGCAGATTGACTTTTTACGAGGTAATCAAATATAAAAAATCATGTTGACCACTGCTGCTGATCTATCTGGTTGTAGTTCCTCTATTGTCGATCAACTGCTGCTATTGTGTTTGCATAAAGAGCTTGCTCTTGATTGCGAAAAAGAATAGATTTTCAGTTCGTTCAAGGAATAGTACCAGGAGGCAAACCGAATATTTACAGAAATGTAGCAGAATTATGAAAAGAGTCAAATGTTAATAAAAACAGTTCAACTGCATAAAGGCAAAATATTGAAGGCTGATAGACAAATCTACAGGAGGGAATGGAGAGTTTTTTGTTAAAAACAGCATCTACGATGAAAAGCTCTTGCAGTAAATGGCTTTTCCGTCGCCGGGAGAATAAAAATGCTCAAGCACGGTTTCCAGCCTGTATCCGCACCGTTCATAAAATGTACGGGTAGTCACATATTTTGGCTGCATGGATGTCTCTACATAGATTCGGGTTCCGCCTGAATCAGAAATAAGGGATTCCATTCTTTCAAGAAGGATTCTGCCCAGGCCATGTCTATGCAAATCGGGTTTTACGGCAATCCAGTAAATATCATGGCTTGAGAGAGTTCCAGGAATGGGTCCATAACAGCCATATCCAAGAAGTTTCTCCTCTTCAAAAATTATCGGGCATCTCTTTTCAGGAGATCTGGACAGATCCTCATGAGAAATTATTCCATTACTTTCGGCAGAGGAAAGATTCTTCTTTTGTGCAAAAACAAAATAGTACCCGCTTTTATCTCCCTTATCAATACGCTCCTCGACAAGTTCTCCTGCAACTTCAATCTCTTCATCATTAAAGAATCCGGTAGATTTTACAAGCTGTTTTATCTGCTGAACATCACCGGACAATGGTTCATATCTGAATATAATATCCACAGTTGAAGCTATATCCGTATTTGAAGCTATATCTGGTTTGTTTGAAGCCATATCTGGTTTGGCGATCCTCATTTCTCGCATACCCGTTTTTATCTATGCGTATCATTTAATATATGTTCAATCGCGGAATCATAGGAAATGCCATCCTTTTCAACGGCAGCAGCAAAGCCAGCGTCAGGCGAGATACAGGGATTTGCATTGATCTCAAGTATCATGGGCTTTCCGTTATGATCGACCCTGAAATCTACCCTTGCATATCCTCCAAGATTAAACAGATGCCAGCAGCGTATGGCAAGTTTCTGCAAAAGACGCAGAAGTTCGCCATCTTCCTCGGGAAAATCAAAAGATCTGGGGGTATCCTTGTACTCATAGGCATCCTCTACCCATTTGGCTCTGTATCCCAGAATCCTCGGGCTGTTGCTTTCATTGTTTTTAAAGATAATCTCGGCCGGAGGCATAATCCTGACTTTTTTACCATTGCCAAGCAAGGAGATATTGAACTCTCTGCCATCAATAAAAGCCTCTGCAAAACATGAGCCTCCAAGCTCGGAGGCTCTTTCTTGAAGAACTCCTGCTATTATCTCTCTTGTCCCTGCAACCACGTTGTTTTCATCTATTCCAAAGGATGCATGCTCCCAGAGAGATTTTATAATCCAGATTTTTTCACTTTCATTCCCGGTTGCCTTTAAATTATGGATAGCCTGTTCTGTAATAGTACTGTACGTCCCGCCCATCCAGGGCAGATCATATGGAAACGGATTAATCCATTCCGGTGTCGGCAGACCCGCCGCCCGCATTCTCTCCTTTGCCATAACCTTGTGGGATGTATGGTAAATGGCCTCTGCACAGGCTCCTGTATAAGGGATCTTCAAAGCATCCAGAAGGGTTGGAACAACATGAATAAGTCTCCCATTTCCATCCAGGGACTCTACCAGATTAAATACCAGATCGGGCTTTATAGCTTCGAGTTGATCTTTAAGGGCATCAAGATTGAGATTGCAGGGGACAAAACCTGAAGTATGTCCCAGATTGCCAAGACTTGTGGCAACTGCTTCTGCCTGTTTAATAACATCTTGCTCATCAGGCAGGCTGTTGTCTCTGACAGCATTATGGACAATTGCAATTTTCACGATGCGTAATTTACTCCTTATGAATTCGTTTGGATGCAGAGTCAAGAATCAGTCTGATAAGCTCAAGATAGGATATGTTGAAAAAAGAGCACAGAACAGGAAGGTCTGAATATCCTGGACGCAATCCTGCCAACGGGTTGACCTCAATAAAACAGGGGATTCCATTTTCATCGCACCTGATATCAATACGCCCGCCATCACGACACTCTAAAACTTTCCATGATTCAAGGGCGAGTTTTTCAACTTCAAATACTAAAGAGTCAACAGCGGGCGGAGTTTTTTCGTTTGCAGGTATTTTTGGGGATGTTGATTTTACAGATGATATTGGAGACGCTGGGCTTAAAGCTGTTTTTGGAGATGCTGATATCAGTGGACGATATGCCACTCTTTTTTTCCAGTCCTCTTTGTTTACAAACGAGTAAACACCTTTTTCAGCCTGTTCAAGAAGGAGAATCTCCATTGTTCCAAGCACTCTCGCGTCTTTTCCGGTGCCTGCAATGCCAACGGTAAACTCTCGACCCGGAAGAAATTTTTCAACCAGAACCGGCTGCTTGAACTCCTCAAGAAGCTGTGTGCAACGTTGAGTCAGCAGGAAAAGAGCTTTTTCCAAAGAGGGGCCGCAAGCCTGTACTTCTGTTTTTCTGATATTGCCAGCGGCTTTGTTGATATTTCCGGTTTTGATTGAACAATCCATGCCGGTAGTTGAATAGTCAATTGGATAGTCCATGCCGATAACAGAACCGGCGGTAATCCCTTTGCCTGTACCTTCTGACAGGGGTTTTACAAAAAAAGGGGGGGCAAACGGGATATTTCGCACTTGTTCAATATCTTTCAGATCCGCAACAACCATAAAGTCAGCAGTTGCAAGGCATGCATCTCTTATGACTCTTTTTGTCATTGCCTTGTGAAGGGTAAGACTCATAACCATTGGATCGGAAAATGTGTAAGGAATATCATACATATCAAGAACAGCGGGAACCTGAGCCTCCCTTCCAATGCCCTTCAACCCCTCTGCAATATTGAAAACAATGTCCCAGCGTTCTCCATTGACCAATCTGCATACAAGTTCCTTGCCGTTTCCGATTCTTGCGGAATCATGCCCAAGATCCCAAATTGCCTTCTCCAGAGCTTCTACTGTCTCAACAGAGTCAAATTCCGCGGTTTCAGTTTCACTGTACCCCATGTCAAGATATGTCTGACGAAGATCGTAAGTCAGTCCGATAACCATTTTCTCTTTTGTAGTTGTCATTTATAGCTTATCGTATCCTCAAATCTACTCATTGCAAAGCAAGGCAGGGGATTGGCAGTGTCGCACCCCGGCATGTATAAGACTTGCATATTGAAAGTTGCGGGTCAGAATCAGGATACCCGGCGGGATGAAAGGATGTAAAGGATGAGCCAATCCCGCATTTATCCTTCTGATCCTGACTATCCTGATTCAGACCAGATTAACAGGTAAAAATGACCTGTAGATGTCGATTTCGAGTATATCCAGATTACAATAACATGGTCAGATAGCAATATCCGGATACCTGAATGTTTTGTTTTCATAATTTCTGAGCACAAGATCTTCAGGTGTATGCTGTTCAACATAATCCGGCATCATGGGAATCTTGCCGCCTCCTCCAGGAGCATCAACCACGTAGGTTGGCACTGAATATCCTGTAGTAAAACCTCTCATGCCACGTATGATCTCAAGACCCTTTTCAACAGATGTCCTGAAATGGCCAGAGCCGGTAATAGGGTCGCACTGGTAAAGGTAATAAGGACGAACACGCATCATCATAAGTTGATGCATAAGCCGGGTCATGGTCTCCACAGAATCATTTATCCCTTTCAGAAGAACAGTCTGGGAGCCAAGCGGGATACCGGCATCTGCGAGCATGTTACAGGCCCGGCTGCTTTCAGGAGTACATTCATCAGGATGGATAAAGTGCAGACTCATCCATAATGGGTGATATCTGTGCAGCATCTTCACAAGTCTTGACGTAATACGCTGAGGCAGAACCGCAGGTACCTTGGTTCCAATACGTATGATCTCAATATGTGGAATGGCTCTTAGTCTGGAGATGACCCACTCAAGGCGATCATCACTTAAAGTCAGAGGGTCACCACCTGAGAGCAGAACATCCCTGATGGCGGGGGTACGACTGATATATTCGATAGCCCTTTCAAGCCTGCTTCTTCCGGGAAGAATCGAGCCATGTCCAACAACTCTTGAGCGGGTGCAGTAGCGGCAGTATGTGGAACAAAAATCAAGCAGCAAAAACAGTACTCTGTCCGGATATCTGTGAACCAGACCAGGAACCGGACTCTGGTGATCTTCTCCAAGCGGGTCATCTGATTCGCACGGCATTTTGACAAACTCTCCAGATGTTGGCACCACGGATCTTCGCAGAGCCTGAAGAGGATCATCCACTGACAGAAGACTCGCGTAATATGGGGTAATGCTTAAAGGAAGCTGAAAGCCTGGATTTGCAAGAGCATCCAGCTCTTCAGGCGATAGTTTGAGCATTTTGTTGATCTTGTCAAATCGTCTGATGCGGCTGCTCATCTGCCACTGCCAGTCATTCCACTCCTTGTCCGATACTTCAGGATAATATTTTTTTCTGAAAGCTCTTGTTTTTGGAGTACTTCTTGAGTGGGGTTTTACAAGCCGGATTCTGCTGCCGGCCAGTCCTGTACGTCTGAAAACAGATAAAGAAGGTGAATTTACAACAGAATCAGGCATGACAACAGGAACAGGCGTTTCTTTGTATATTGCTGAGGGTGTGTCTGTGTATATTGCTATAGGCGGGGTAAGCTGAGGGGTCGCAAGTTCAATATCGAGAAGCGTTGCCGGGCTCGGAGGTTCGTCATCTTCTCCCATCATCAGTATGTCTGGTATTATTGTCTCTTTGTGCTGCATTTTGTGTTTGTCCTTAAATTGTGCGTTGTCAAACCCGAATAATTGTCCTTAATTCGTCAGTACCATGCAAACTTCATGCTTATATAAAAATCCATCAGTGAATAATCCTCAACATCATTGGAATAGCCGTAAATACACCAATGGTTGCTCCTAAATTTGTGAACACTACAACCAATAGAATTCTTGTTACATTGTTCCTCCAGAAACCTCTAACAGACATTATATCAACCGGAATTGATTCAAGGTCCCTGACCTTTGGTTTTCTTGAAATAGCCTCAACAAGCCCTGAGACCCATCCTGCCGCAATCAGAGGGTGCAATATTGTAATTGGTGCGGCAACCATGGCTGAAATAATGCTGTAGGGGTGTGCAAGGGCGGCAAGGGCACCCAATCCCGCAAAAACTCCATTTACAACAATCCATAGCCATACCATGTCAGTACCGGTTTCGGTTCCTTTCATAAAAAAACCTGCGGCAAACAAGACCACAATCAACCCTGGAACAAGCCATTTCAATGATTTACTCACAATCCCTGGTTCCGGAATCTCTTCAAGGTTTGAAATATCAATTTTATGGCCGGATGATGTATCAGATCCCATATACCGCTTGATTCCAGGAACATGTCCTGCTCCTACAACAG
>JADFYT010000369.1 GCA_015232935.1 Desulfamplus sp. | reverse complement strand
GAATCATGAAAGACTCTGATGCCTTTCACTTTTTCGAGATCATGGCCGCACTTGCGGAAAATTATCAGAGTGCCCAGATAAGCGAGATCGGGCTTAGATTGCGATTTGAGGCACTCAGGGAGTTTACCCTTGATCAGATATCAACGGCTGTTACATTGCTTGTAAAAACACGCAAGAACAGCTTTATGCCGACAACAGCCGAGATCGTTGAGGCAATAACCGGAGGCGGAACACTGAGCATTGAACAAAAGGCCGAGATCGAGGCCGGCAAGGTCATTGCTCATGTTCGTACATACGGTAGAAGCCGTGCACCACGCTTTGACGATCCTGTCACCGGTTATCTAATGGAAAAGAAGTGGAGCTATCTTTCATGGGTGGCAAGGCTTGAAGAATCCGAGCTTAAATGGTGGGAAAAAGATTTTGTACGCTCATATGTGGCACATGCAGCAGCAGAGCGGACGGGTTATTTTTTCCCCTTGCAAGGAAGATTCAAGCAACTGGTTGACGGAATAGCTCATCCTTTGCATTGACGGTATCTGGTCTCACGGGACGAATAACCAGAAGGAGTTATTCAAATGATTGATGAATCTCACGAGTACAGCTTCAAAATGCTTCGATACATACTGGATGAATAAAAGATAAGTCTTTGTTTTATAAGTTTTTTTTACAATCTCACGGCAAATACGTGCTCTTTGATTCAACGTATTTATGGAGAACGGCATTGATTTCAGTCTGCCAGCCTTCGCCATGTGCTTTAAAGAAATCTACTACTACGGAATCAAGCTGGATTGTGAGTTTTGTTTTCGGATGCTGTTCCGGTGGCCTGTCACGCTTTACAAGAAATTGTAATTCAGGAAATTCTGAAATCGGACGCATGCGTTTAAAATCTTCGGAAGTCAATTCTCTAACTTCACCGTCATCATCTATCAATGGTTGCCTGTTCATATCTTTTTATCTCCCGTGAGTTTGCTTTTCTGAAACTGATTACTCTTATTCCTCCATCAACAGGAGTGAAGCATATAATGTGCAACCTTCCAAAGAGATAGCCTGTAGCAACAAATCTTGATTCAGAGTAATTATTGCGTGTATCTTCGTCAATCTGTGCTGTATCCCATACCAGATTTTTTGCCAACTCAAAAGAAAGATTGCGGTTGTCAATATTCCTTCTGTTCTTGTTCGGATCATATTCAATTTTCATATATTAAATGTAGCGATAAAAGATGGTACAGTCAAGGTTTAAAAGAGAATACCACTCTGAGTTTGGATATCAGGAATATATATCTTGGGTTAAAGAGGATTTGAAGCTGGGAAAAATGCAAGCTGTAAGATTTTTAAATGTTTATGATAAGTTTGGAGTTAGTCCCAATTTGGGACTAACCGACATAGCTCCATCAGCCCTTTATCTTCTTTCCGCCCCCAGCACTCCCGAGTCCGCCCGTGAAGAAGCTACGGTAAATTTGGTTATCCTACAGAAACCTTAATGCCGAGAAATTCAACTTGTTCTGCCCACAATTGAAATTTCTTGATAATATGAAGTGGTTTTTTTTTGGATATCAGGAATGAAAGGCTTTAGTCAGGAACGCTTGACACCATAAAATAAAAAATGTATTTACGCTCAGGCGTTGAACATGTATTTTTTAGGGCAAGGTTGAGGTATTTTTAAAATGAGTTTTCTAAATTAAAATAAAATCAGCGAGTTAAAGATCAATGTGGTGGTCTCTCTCTCCGCCATACAGTCCTGATTTTTCCTTGCAGATTTTATCAGTTATTTCTCTTCCTTTTTCCCCGCGTTCATATGTTTTTCGATTTTACCGTAAATATACCATGGTGGCTTCAAGCCGACGTTTTTTACGACTGGAGTCACAATTCCTGCAATCAAATACCGGGTAATATGTCCTATAAAGTTTTAGCACTTAAATACAGACCACAAAATTTTCAGAATGTCATTGGCCAGGAACATGTTACCACAACCCTGTCCAATGCCATATCCTCAAACCGCGTCGCCCATGCCATTTTGTTTACCGGCCCTCGAGGTACAGGAAAGACAACCATTGCACGAATACTTGCAAAAGCAATGAACTGTGAACAAGGCCCGACCCCTACTCCCTGCAATATATGCAGATCCTGCAAAAGTATCACATCCGGCAATGCCTCTGACGTATTTGAAATAGATGGTGCTTCCAACAACAGTGTTGATCAAATAAGAGAGCTCCGTGCCAATGTAACCTATATGCCAACTTCATCAAAATTCAAGATTTATATAATTGATGAAGTGCATATGTTAAGCATTGCGGCATTTAACGCTCTTCTTAAAACTCTGGAAGAGCCTCCTGAACATGTGATTTTCATATTTGCAACTACAGAATCCCATAAAATTCCAATCACCATTCTTTCAAGATGCCAGCGTCACGATCTGGGACGACTCAAACTTGACCAGATCTCTGACCATCTTCAAGAACTGTGCAAGAAGGAGAATTTTATAGTTTCAAGAGAGAGCACGGATCTTGTGGCATCAGAAGCCGATGGCTCCATGCGGGATTCATTGAGCCTTCTTGACAGAATTCTCTCCAGCAGCCCATCCAAAGAGATCAGCCACGATTCTATTCTCAACAATCTTGGAATAATAGACAAAAAGGTTATTTTTGATATCTCTTCCTGCATCTTGAAACACGATGTTCCAGAGGTGCTTAATAT
>JADFYT010000368.1 GCA_015232935.1 Desulfamplus sp. | reverse complement strand
GTATTTCGGGATCAGGAGTTCTCTTCTGATTTAAACTCCAGGGCAGTCCAGAGAATATCAGATGTAAGGAAACTTAGAACCTTTCAGTTTGCAGAAGATGCAAGCCCGATGGCACATCCGGTCAGGCCGGAGTCCTACATTGAGATGAATAATTTTTACACCATGACGGTCTATGAAAAGGGTTCTGAAGTTATCAGGATGATCTTTGAGATGCTTGGCAAAGAGATGTTCAGAAAAGGGATGGATCTTTACTTTGAGCGATTTGATGGTCAGGCTGTAACTACTGAGGATTTTGTCAGAACTATGGAGGATGCCTCAAACATGGAAGATGCCTCAAACATGGAAGATAACTCAAATATGGAAGATACCTCAAATATGGAAGATACCTCAAATATGGAAATCTCCTCAAGAGTTGATCTTTCACAGTTCAGATTATGGTATTCCCAGTCAGGAACTCCACATATCACAGTAAAAAGAGAGTATGACAAACCATCCAGAACCCTGTCCATCCATCTGGCCCAGAAGATCCCGGCAGACAGAAACCAGTCAATAAAACTTCCCATGCATATTCCTGTTAAATTCGGCATTATAGGCCCTGATGGAAAAGAGTTGAACGGAAGTCAGCAGATTCTGAATCTGAAAGAAGCTTGCCAGACTTTCAGGTTCAAAGATATCCCTGAAGGCTGTCTGCCATCCTTATTCCGTGGATTCTCGGCACCCGTGATTATTGAAACTGACTTCACTGCCAGAGAGCTTGCGTTTCTCATGGCAAATGACAGTGATGAATTCAACCGGTGGGATGCTGCCCAGCAGTTGTATTTCATGGAGATTGATGCCATCATGCAGGCCATACAAAAGCAGGAAACCCCTGTTGTATCATCGCATCTTGTCGCGGCATTCAAAAAGGCTCTTTGCGACTCCATGGCACCAGATTCCACGACACGCAAATCCAGAATATCAGACTCCATGGCAGATGACAAACCGCCAGGTTCTACGATAAGGTCTCCATCAGCTCCGGAATCATCTTCTGTTTGTCTCCCGAGGATTGACAGATCTCTTGCCGCAAAGGCTGTAACGCTGCCGGATGAAAGCGAAATAGCACAAAGATATGAGCCTGTTGATGTGGATGCCATTCATGCGGCACGCTCTTTTCTGGAAAAATCTCTTGCACAGAGTTGTGAAGCTGAACTCAAAAAGATTATTGACATATGCTCCAAAGCAGATCCTGATGACCTGTCTCATGCAGCCATGGCTGATAGAAGCCTTAAAAACAGTGCTCTTTCCTATATCGGTTCGCTTGACACCAAAGAGTCTCATCAGATCGTTCTTGGCCATTACAATGGTGCAATGAATATGACTGACGAGATCGCGTCTTTGTCTATTCTCTGCGGCGAGGGAGGATGTGACAAGGAGGTTATGGAAGAGGCTCTTGTAAAATTCAGGGATCGATGGAAAGATTATCCGCTTGTGATGGACAAGTGGTTTTCTGTTCAGGCCGCATCTGCAAGACCGGAGACGCTTGAAAGAATCAAGACCATTGTCCAGTATCCTGAATTTTCATGGAAAAACCCTAACAAGGTAAGATCGGTGATGTCTGTACTGGGTCTGTCAAATCCAGTTACTTTTCATAGAAAAGACGGGGCAGGTTATGCTTTTTTCGCTGACCGGGTTATTGAGCTTGACAAGATAAATTCCCAGATCGCAGCGAGAATGGTCTCTATCTTCAGCAGGTGGAAAAAATATGATGCCAAACGTCAGGAGATGATGAGAACAAAGCTGGAACATATGGTTTCGCTGCCTGATCTGTCCCGTGATGTATATGAAATAGTCTCAAGGGCTTTGGAGTGATTTGTCATAAAAGAGATATACCTCAAGCAGGTACAAACGAAGCAAGACAGTTATTCACGGGATGATAAGGTTTTCAAGAATCAAACAATAAAAGGCTTTATAAAGCTGGCGGGAAGCGGCTGTAGTTCCAGAAGACCTGGAAGAGTCCACCGAACCGGAAGAGCCCACAGCACCAGAAGTTCCGGCATGACAAGAATCGGCATGATCTGATAAAAAAAACCAGCCCAGATGCTGGCGACACCTGCCGCATCCGGCAATTCGCCAGCTATACCCGTGAAACCAGGAAAATTCTGACGAGACTCTCGGATCAACAATACAGCCATTACACTCCTTGAAGCATCCTGTGTCAAACACAAGCCCATGAGGATTTACAAACACATGCTGATGTGAGCCGTTGACAGATATTATCTGGCTGACATCAGTAATTGCATTGACACAAAAAGCACAAAGAATCACCTTTTGTTCCTCTGCCTGCTCCTCTTCACCGCCTGTCTCCTTTACCCTGTCCATAACATCAGTGTCGCTCTGGTTTTCAGGGGTTGATTTGAAAAGCAAAGTATCCGGCTGACACGACAGCATATCTGATTTTGTTGTTATATTTTTTGCTCTCTTCAAAGTTATCATCTTAACTCATTTCATTTCTTCTCTTCAAAGTTGACATCTTGACTCACTTCAGAGAGATCATGTTGACTCTTTGTCAAGAAAATAGAGGGTCGCACCCACAGGGGCAAAAGAGAGAAAAAGAATATTTACCCAGGGGATCAGAAAACAGAGGCCAAATCCAATGTGAAACAAAAGATTTTTTTTAAAAAATCCGAATCGTTGACTGAAAGTAAGCATCCTTCTGG
>JADFYT010000367.1 GCA_015232935.1 Desulfamplus sp. | reverse complement strand
TCCGCCATACCTGGATAGCAAATTCCCGATATTCAGGTTAAATCCATCTTTGAATATACTCCGTCCAATGCTGACAAGAACCGTATTCCTGTCACGGTCGTCATACCTTATTTTAACACTTGCCACACACTGTGGAAACATGGAGTAAGTTAAAAAACGGTTACCGGAAGGAGCCTTCTTGAGCGACCTGAAATCAGTCACAGATATATTGCCATAGATTCGTGTATATTTTTCAAGTATATCCGAGTATTCCTTATTTTCAGAGACAACCTTATCGCATCGTCTTTTGACATCCGCCTCTTCAAGAACCTGGTCAATATTTTTCTGACGCAGAAGGGTAACCAGCCTGTTCCAGTATGGAGGATCAGAATCATCACGGTTTTTGACAGTCATTGAAAGAAGGATAAACGGATAGTCTTGAGGAGAAAGAACCTGATCCATTGAAAGATCGGCTGAGTCAATAATATCTGTCTCTTGAACAAGTCTGTTAAAATCTCGAGTCAGTAATCCTTGTTCCCTGTAATATTGATATACCACTCCTGCTGCAGAAGGGGCAATCCTGAAAACTCCCTCTATATGTCTGTTGTTGTTGCTGGAAGTGTAATCAAGAAACGGAGTGCGGTTAGATACATGGTGGTCAAACCAGACAGAACACCCTGGATGAAAAGGAAGGTTTGCCATGATATCTCCTGTCTTGATATCAGCACTTCCGTTTTGTACCTGGCTTGGTTCCAACCATATCAGGGGCAGATCTTTTTGATGAGCTTCCAGAATAATTACGGCACAGACAATGCCGTCAAAATCGGGTCTTGTAACTATTCTCATGATATTTTGTTCTTTTTTGTATTAAATTGTTCGAGTTGATTTTCTTTGCCATCAAAACGCATTAGTGTAGCCATTCCGGTTTACTTTTATTATAAGACTGTTTATTGTTATATATCTGTATATTCTTAAATTTCAATTAAAAGTTTAAACCGGCTTATGGAAGGGCATTATGATTTTATACGACGGCATCTATGAATGGGACGGAAAAAGCACAGATGGGAAACAACCCATATGCTGGTGGCCTGGTTCTTACTGGATGAGAATTATTGATCTCTCATCGGATAATCCCAAAATAATTTACCTTAAATCATATGCTGTTATTTTAAAAAATATGGGAAGGGGCACTTCTCTTAAAAATTTCATCCACAACTTTGCAAGAATTATCTCGGAACAGTTTAACATTGAGATAGAAAAGACATTATGGGCGGAAATAATTGATGACAAACAGCAAAAAAATGAAAATATCCTGATTGCAAATATTCGCTGTATGTCATGCGTGGGAGATAAAAAGCTTTTTTCTTCGGTCTGGAGAGAAGCAATTCCCAATGAACTTAAACTTCTGAAACCGTGGATTTTCTGATACCAGGGTTGTCTGGAAAAGTAAAAAATCCTGGTTCAAAATTTTAAACTCGAAAGGCTTTGGTTCAAAATTTTGAACCGATCGGGAATGCAAGATTATTTTCTTTTATTTCAAACAGTTAAACACATAAATACCCTGCATGGAAACAATGCGTGTTCATTATTTTGAACTTAAAGAATATTTATCAACCACAGCCAGAAGATATTTGCAACCATCTTCAAACATGCAGCCACACTTTGGCATATCCATAACCACCTGTTTTATTTGATATTAAATTTAAATGCCAAATTATTTTAACTTTTTTCAATTTTAATTTAACAGTTGGCAGCCTATTTGCATAATACATATTCAAACACTAACGTAAAGTTAGTTTTCATCTTTTTCCTCCTTTTAAAAAGGCCGGTATCAGAAATGGTTCTGAAATCGGCCTTTTTAAATTCGCTCAAAAACCCGTGTCTTCACATCTTTACATGCATATTCCTCAAATTATCACCCGCATGAAATTGTTACCTGCATATTCCTGAAATTGTCACCCGTGCATTCCTCAACCTTTACAATAGATCAATTCAATAAGACAAGAGACAATATCATAACAGGCAAGGGGAGAACGCTATGCGTGACTCCCCTCACAAACTACCCATAGAAATTAACGTAACGCTGAAAAGCTGTACTCAAATCAATTCCTTGCAATAATCTCATCTGCAATAGATTTATACATCGAATCCTGATATCCGGAAGAGAGCTTTTTAAGGTAATCTACTCCTTTCTGGCTCTGCTCATTTGCAATGGCAACCATGCCAAGATTAAACAAGGCATCCTCTTTCATAAGGTCAATATCTCCATCAGCGATCTGTTTAAAGTAATTCTCAGCATCCTGATATTTTTTCAATGCCTGGCAGGTATGACCAAGTGAGGATAGAATGATATTTTTTATCACAGGGTCACTTTTAAAATCATCCAGTGCGGATATATAGTGATTGTATGCCATATCATATTTTCCTGCGGCATAACATATTTCGCCAAACCGTACTTTTCCAATTCTGCCGGATGAGGTATTGGAATATTCAGCAAGCAATGTTGCAAATTTGTCTTTTACAGCCTCATATCCTTCAGCAGGCTTCTGAGTGTCGTAGATTCCAAGGGCATCTGAAAGCATTTCGGATGCTTTGGTCTCCGCGGAACGGATAGTGTAAACAGTAATGGAAACGATACATATAATAGAGGCAATTATACCGCCTCCCCAAAGAAGCTGTTTTTTCAGTTTTTTTGCATTTTCCAGAGCTTTGTACATTGACTCAAGAAAC
>JADFYT010000366.1 GCA_015232935.1 Desulfamplus sp. | reverse complement strand
ATCAGAAAGATGCCAAAGTATATATAGTCTTCCAGATAATTAAATTTGGTGGAGATGTTGCCTGAGAGCACTGGCAAGGGTTTTGTCTTACCAAAAGACTTTTCTGGAACTCTATATCAATATTGATAAGTCTCCTTTTCCAGCACAAATTCAACTCTTCTGTTTTTCTCACGATTCTCGGCAGAAGAGTTAGACACTAACGGCATCGTGGAACCATAGCCTGTTGCGGTCAATCTCTCTGGAGGGACACCGTTTCTGACAAGATATTTAAGCACCTCCATGGCTCTTGCAGATGACAGCTCCCAGTTTGACGGATATTGATCTGTTGATATATGGGCATCATCAGTGTGTCCCTTGATATTGAGAACATAATCAGGATATTCATACATTATGTCAAGAAGACTCTGTAGCAGAGGAATAAAGCCCTTGTTGATCTGAGCCGAGCCAGGTTCAAATACGTAGTTGCCATCAAGCCTTATAATAATTTTTCCCATCCGGACAAATGTAGTCAATTTATTGCTGTCATTGTTCTGTGTAATAAATTTGTTTACATCCCTTATAAGCGAGTCCTGCCTTGACATTAAACCCGTTCTCTCCTCGATTGATATCAACTGATTACCATAGTCCGGAAAATCAAACATATCAATGTATTGTGAAAAAAAAGAGTTGGCTTCAATCTGGCTTTTAATGGTTTTGAGTGCCGAAAGAAACTTGACCTGTTCAATGGATGAAATAGAATACAGCAGAACAAAAAAGACCAGAAGCAGTGTGACAAGATCCGCATAGGTGACTAACCATCCCGCATCATCATCATTGGAGATAAGTGATTCAGATATTTTTGACTCTCTTTTCACAGTTCCTCTCTTAAATTCATTGAAGTCATAGGTTTTCTGGATCGTTCAGGAATAAAGGACGAGAGTTTTTCATAAACTGTAATGGGGTTGTTATTCTCAAGTATGGAGATTGAACCCTCCAGCATGATTTCAAGGTTGATCACCTCCATTATTGTCCTGGCTTTGAGCTTGCCGGCAACCGGCAGGAAAAAGAGGGTAGAGAGCAAAGAGCCATAAAATGTGGTAAGAAGTGCGATTGCCATTGATGGCCCTATGCTTGAAGGCTCCTGCAGTTTGCTGAGCATCTGTACAAGACCGATCAGTGTACCAAGCATGCCAAAGGCAGGAGAGTACGTTCCCATTTTCCTGAACACATCCTGAACAATATAGTGCCTCATCTTCAGGGATTCTATTTCAGTACTTAGTGCTGCCCTGATAACATTTTCAGTAGAGCCATCAGCTATAAGACCGCACGCTTTTTTCAGGAAGCCTGATTTTGTCTGGATTTTCCCAAGTTGAAACAACCCCTGTTTTCTGCTTATATAGCAAAGGCGGATCATTGTTGCTACAGCATCATTTGGCTCCTCTTTATCTTTTGAAAAGACAAAATAGGCGGCTCTGAACGCGGCATATACATCCTTGAACTGAAATGTAAGAAAGGTGGTAGCGGCTGTCCCCCCTCCTACAATCATCATGCCAGGAATATTAATAAAATTATGGATATCTCCGCCAATAAAGATTGCACTGACAATCAGGGAAATTCCAGAGATAATACCAAGCAAAGATGCAATATCCATAAAATAGATCCGCTTTACCGTTGAAAATAGTTTAAGCTTTTTTAAGGCAATCCTTGCCAGAATAAAAAAAAAGAAGCAGAGAGTCAATACCCCCTGCTTCTTTCACGAGATCATCACTTTTGCGTACTTTTAACTTTCTATAACTCCGGCACGTACCCCTCTTAGATAGTTACCACAAAAATTATCATTACCAAGAAGCATGTCGGCGGTCTTGATGGTTGCCATGATTTTTTGATCTAAAGGGTCAATAATCGCGGAGTCCATTCCGGCTTCCATCATAAGAGCAACGAATGTTCTGTTGATTATTTTTCTCTGGGGAAGTCCATAGGATATATTTGAAAGTCCTCCTGAAATATGCACTTCAGGAAATTTTGCCTTGATTGCCCTTACCGCATTGAGAACCATTACACCTTTTGTGATGTCTGTACTGATAGGCTGAACAAGAGGATCAATGTAGATATTTTCTGTTTTAATTCCTATTTTATTGAGCTCTTCAACTAATTTGACAGCTCTTCGTACAATGTCATCTGATGATACTGGCATACCGGCATCATCCATGCACAGAGCAATGACCTTGCAATCCTTTCCGTCAAGAAACGGAATCATTGCATCGAATCTCTCTTTTTCAAGGCTTATAGAGTTAATCATTGGGGTCTTTTCCACCATCTGGAATGCCATCTCAAGAACAGCCGGATCAGGACTGTCAAGACACAGGGGTACCGTTGCAACAGGCTGAATAGTATTGATCAGCCATTTTATGTCCTCTACTTCATGTCCTATGCGTGCTCCGGCATTAACATCAATATAGTGTGCCCCTGCTGCCTGCTGCTTGTTAACATCATCAATAATATATTCGGCATTTCTGTCAGCTACAGCAGCCTGAACATTTTTTCTTGATGTATTTATTCTTTCGCCAATTACCTCAAACATTATAATGAAGCCTCCTTTGTTTCAAATCAGTTCAAAAGGGATTTCGCAAGTTTTGAAGCGGAACCCGCGTCAGGAGCAAAGCCATCCGCGCCAATCTCATCGGAAAAAGCCTGGGTCACAGGAGCACCGCCTACCATGATTTTAACCTTGTCTCTGAGGCCGCTCTC
>JADFYT010000365.1 GCA_015232935.1 Desulfamplus sp. | reverse complement strand
CAGTGCCGATGCTAAAACCTCATCCACGCAGTATCCTTCAGAGAGAAAGTGGTTCATGTCCCGCTCCATGAAAACCGTGCACCTGTCGCTTGATATGGGGGATTTCACGGATTCTGTTCTTGCAGAGTATTCAGAAAGAGGGCAACCAAGTTTGAGTGCCTGCTCCTCTATAAAGCTTCCGGTGCCGGCAGCACAGACAGTATTCATGAAAGAGGATGTTACAACACCGTTTTTCATGGTGGTGAATTTTGCGTCCTGACCTCCTATTTCAATTATTGTATCGACACTGTTATCAAGTTCATAGGCCGCTCTTGAGTGGGCGGTTATTTCATCCAGTACCAGATCCGCTCCAATGATTCCGGCCGAGATTTTTCTTCCTGAACCTGTAGTGCCGCACCCAATAATGGTTATATCAAGGTCGTAGTCAGACATGAACCTGTCAATGGATTTGAAAATTGCCTGAACCGCCTGCACGGGCCTTGACGCGGTTCTGGTGTAGAATCCGGCTACAACCGTACCTTTTTCAGTGATAATGATCCCTTTTGTGCTGGTTGATCCCACATCAAGCCCAAGGTAACATCTATGGGAGTAAGAGGATGAATCAAGAATCGCCGGATCTTCGTAGATATCTTTTTCGACACCATCATATGTTTCGCTCTTGAATCCTGTGAATTCTGGATAATCAGACAGAGCAAGAGTGAGTTCCGGAAAAAAGAATTTCTGTTTTTTCTCTTTTTCCATCAGAAGATCATTAACACAGGTGATATTAATTGCAAAAATATCTGCCTTGACCCTGCTTGAATCTTTTCTGATGTTCTCCGGGTCGAAGATATCTGAGTGCTCTGTGATGTTTTTCAGATCATCTGCCATGCAAAGAGCCGCACCGATTGCACCATACAGGTGCGAGTGGCTGTCAAGGATCAGGCAATCTTCTTCCCGGGATTTTGATATCAGAGTATCCAGATGTTTTTTGACCGAACTGTTTTTGGACACTCCGCCGCAAAAAATGATGGGCTTGAGAATATCTTCACTTGTAAAAAGCGTGTTGTAGATATTTCTTGCAAGACCTCTGCATAGTCCATCACATATCTGGGAAACAGAAAAGCCCTCCTGCTGGGCATGGATCAGATCGGTTTTGGCAAAAACAGCACAACGAGTTGCAATGTCTGGAATAGCAAGGCTGTTTTCAAAAGCTGCCTGACTTAACTCTTCTGGACTTGAAAGGCCAAGGCGCTTGGATTGCTGGTCAAGAAAACTTCCTGTGCCGGCCGCACATGAGGTGTTGTTTTTAGAGCCGCAATAGTTTCCAGACTCATCAAAAAGGCTGAGGCTGAACTTTTCTCCCCCTACATTAAGAATTGAACCTATCTTTTGATGGAAATGTCTGGCTGCCCTTATAATAGCCACCTGTTCATCATAGGCACGGCCTCTTTTGATGGTTGAAGGGGTTGAGGAGGTGGTCGCGACATAACTGAACCTGCTCAGGTCGATTCTTGAACCGGCATTGATTCCTGAACGGACAGAATCAGCTTCTGATGGTGCCGATTCTGTATCAGGTGGTGCAGACTCAAGACCGGACAGAGCAGACTCAAGACCTTTAGCTATATTACCGTGGTGAAATGATGAATTTTCATATAATATCTTTATTTCAGGACTGATCCTGGTCTCTTCAATAGTAATGCTTATGCCAGCGACAGAGACTGAAACCGACCCCACGTCAATACCCAGAATATCAATTTGATTTTTCATATTTTTTCCTTTATTTCATTCCAGAAGTCCCTGACACCTCTTCTCCATCCATCAAGAAAGAGTTTTCCGTATTTATTAACGCCATCAGATGTCTTTTCCATAAGATGGTCAGACGAAAAAAGAGAGTTGAAATAGATTCCCAACATCTCGTCCTCTGCCATCTCTTTGGATGAGGATAGACCAAGTGCATACATAAGATCACTGTAATGGGCACTTTTGGCCCATTGCAGCCCCTTGCTATGGCCGTTTTCAGAATAATTGCCTTCAGACTGTTTTTTTTCATGCTTCAGACGATCAATAATTTCTGCCATGTCATGATCTTCTCTAAGCCTTCTTTGAAACTCCTCTTTCTTGTTTATGGCTTCTGCCAGAGCGTCTTGAAACATTTTGGAGAAATTGAAGGATTGACGCCACTCTTCCATCTTTTCATAAAGCATATCAGGAATACTCAAGGTTATTTTACGTGTCATACGTTATCTCCCATGTTTTTATTCAAGAATTCGTGCCAGCAAATAGCAGTATGTGCTATTTTATTTAATACGTATTGTATTTTTTGGGTGGTGTCAAGAGTATAAGTATTGTCTGGTCAAGGAATAAAATTTGCAGAACAGGAAATCACAATGCGTTCTCACGACAAAAACAAAGAGACAAAATTTCATTTTTAAATGAATAATGTTTTATTTAACTTGAATTTATAGTATATGCAGTGGCATTTCAGGTGGGCTGTGATATTGACACTTTCTTAAATCCTTCCCTGATTTTTAGGGAATATCATCATAAAATAGTTTAAAGGGCTACGGCGGTCTGATGATTACAAAAAGTATTGAAAATATTGGATTCTGGACAGTTGAAAAGATAGAGCGTATCGGCAGGATATTTATTTTTTTGTTCTGCGGCCTTTTCCACATTTTCCAGAACCGCTTTTACCAATCACCACAGTGATCTCGTCTTCATATATTGACAGATTGACACCGCTCATC
>JADFYT010000364.1 GCA_015232935.1 Desulfamplus sp. | reverse complement strand
AGCTCATCCGCTTTACCCGATCCGCGGTTCTTGAAATCAGAAGCGAGGATTATGTAAGAACCGCCTACAGCAAGGGTATTGCCGACAGAAAAGTATATATCCGCCATATTTTAAGAAACGCCTCCATTCCTCTTATAAGTATTGTAGGTGTGCAGTTCGGCTATCTTCTTAGCGGCTCTATTTATATTGAGACCATATTTTCATGGCCTGGCCTTGGAAACCTTCTGGCCGAATCCATTGGAAATCGAGATTTCGCCCTGGTTCAGGCTATTGCCTTTTTTTCAAGTTTTGTGGTGGTAGCACTCAATCTCTTGACTGATATTGCCTATGGACTTGCAGATCCAAGAATTAGATATGAATGAAGCATCCTGAATGACATCAGATAACTCCTGCTGTAATTATGAAAGCGAAGAAAGAGAGAAAAAATGGATACCGACTCAACTGGATCGACCATATCAAATCAAATGAGGACCGGGCTTGCCGTTGATGAAAAACAGGAGACGGGCTTCTGGCACTTTGTAAAATATACCGGCAAACTCCTTGCAAGAGATCGTGCCGGAACAATCGGGCTTATCATGTTTGTGATTGTGGTTATGTCTGCCATATTTGCTCCGTGGATATCCCCGCATGATCCCATGAAACAGAACTTAAGATATGCCAAAAAACCTCCGGCATGGTATCAGGAAGGTACTATTCACTATCCACTCGGCACAGACAATCTCGGACGCGATATTTGCAGCAGAATCATCTATGGAAGCAGAGTATCTCTTACTGTGGGATTTTTCGGAGTGCTTATCGCAAGTTCCTTTGGCATCGTCATAGGACTTTTTTCAGGATACAAAGGGGGAAGAGTTGACAACATTATAATGGGCGGGGTCAACATGATTCTTGCTCTGCCCTATCTTGTCTTTGTGGTATTCATAGCAGCAATACTTGGCAGCAGCCTGTTGAATGTAATCCTGATTTTCGGCTTCACGGACATTCCGATCTTTGTCAGGATTACCAGAGGAGAAGTGATCAAAATGCGGGCATCAGGTTTTGTTGAGTCTGCCCAGAGCATCGGTGCCACCGGCAACAGGATTATTTTCAGCCATATTCTGCCCAACCTTATCGGACCCATTGTCACCATAGCCACCTTTGAGATGTCTGCAATGATCTTTTATGAAGCGGGACTGGGATTTCTGGGCTTGAGTGTTCCGCCAAGCATCCCGAGCTGGGGAAACATGCTTGCGATAGGGAGAAAATACCTTGTGAGCTACCCCTGGATCGCAACATTTCCAGGGCTTGCAATTGTTTTCACAGGTCTTGGTATGAACCTTCTTGGAGACTGGCTGAGAGATGTACTTGATCCAAGGATGCGAAGGATAAAAAAATAACAGGGCATCTTTCATTCACTGATTTTCGGAGATATCCTCAAAGAAATGTAAATTACTTTTGAGGTAATATGAAGCATGCCAGTAACGGAGACGGATATATGAGGAAAATTCTGGAAGTAAAAGATCTTGTAACCCGTTTTTACACCTTTGACGGAGTGGTTCATGCTTTATCCGGAGTCTCTTTTGATTTACATGAAGGTGAAACACTTGGTATTGTTGGAGAGAGTGGCAGCGGCAAAAGTGTCACCATGATGTCTTTGCTCCACCTTTTACCCTCTCCTCCTGCAAAAATTGAAAATGGTCAGGCTCTATATTATGGAGATGTAGATGATAAGCAAGATGCAGATGACAAGCCAATAGATCTGCTTCAACTTAACAAATCAGGTATAAGGAAAATCAGAGGCGGAAAAATAGGGTTTATTTTCCAGGATGCCTTAAGTGCACTCAATCCGGTCATGACAATTGGCAGACAAATCGGCGAAACTCTGATAGAGCATTTAGGAATGAGTGTGCAGCAAGCTAAGACAAGAACCATTGAAATGCTTGAATATGTGGGAATTCCAGAACCTCAAAGACGTTTTTCTTCTTACCCGCATCAGTTTTCAGGAGGAATGAGGCAGCGAACAATGATTGCCCTTGCCATTGCCTGCAACCCCAAAATCATTATAGCGGATGAACCTACCACAGCTCTTGATGTGACTGTCCAGGCACAGATAATTGAGCTTGTCCAGCGGTTGAAAAAAGAGATGAACATGTCTGTAATATGGATCACGCATGATCTTGGAGTTGTGGCAGGAATGTCAGACAGAGTTGTGGTTATGTATGCCGGTGCTCCTGTTGAAATAGCTCCGGTAGATGAACTTTACTACAATCCCGGGCATCCTTATACTATAAAACTTCTGGGTGCACTGCCCAAAATTGGAGAAAAAGAGTCTCTGCGGCTGGAAAGCATTGACGGCACTCCGCCTGATCTTCTATCTCCTCCTGCCCATTGCCAGTTTGCTTGGCGATGCTCTCATGTGCAGGAAAAATGCTGGAAAATCGTACCGGAACAAAAAGAGATATCTTCCGGCCACTACGCGGCCTGTCTTTTTGATTTTGCAGATAAAACACCAATTTCTTCCCTTATGTAAAAGTCTATTGAATTGGCTGTATAGATTTCCAGAAAACTAAGTTGTCAACTTCTTTAAAATGTTTATAGTATTGAATTTACAGTTAAAATTCATTAATTCAGATACCATTTTAAAGGAGTTTAACCATGCTTGATTTTCGATTCGTACTGTCAAATTTTCAGAGAAAAGCATTAGAAAAAGCTCTCTCTAAAGCAAGAGAATTAGGACAATTCACAATAACT
>JADFYT010000363.1 GCA_015232935.1 Desulfamplus sp. | reverse complement strand
GATAACGATATAGAGCTGGAGTTTGCCACCGCCTTTGAGCGAAGTGATGACATAAAGTTGTACGCCAAGCTCCCGGACTGGTTCAAAATCGATACCCCGCTGGGAACCTATAACCCTGACTGGGCTGTCCTGATTGAGGTGGATGGCAAAGAAAAGCTTTACTTTGTTGTTGAAACCAAAAGCACACTATTCACCGACGCCCTTCGCCCCACAGAAAAAGCCAAGATCGCATGCGGCAAGGAACACTTCAAAGCACTGGGCAATGATGTTGAGTTCGCCGTGACCAATGCGTTCGAGGATTTTTCAGGGAAGTACGTTTAATTCAAAGGGATAATGGGCAGATTGTTTCTTCAACAACGGAGTGGTTAACACCAGCTCTGCATGAGGTGCATTGTGATTCTGGAGCCGGAACAGGAAAAACGGACTGCCGCAGAGAAGACTCTTGAGGCAGAACAGATGAGCGGAAGAAATTGTATGGCGACAAAAAGCCTGATGAGGAAGAAGGCCGCCTGAACAAAGCTGTTGCCGATGCCGAGAGGGAGAGATACTGATGGCAAAAAGGAGATACCTGACAAAATCCAGATTCCAGCTGGCAACTGAATACTCGACTAAACTCTTTTACACCGGTAAAAGCGTGTACGCCAACCAGAACCTTATAGTGCTTCTTCAGGTTTAAAGTGTCGGGTGGAATCTCAGGTCATTCAATATCCCCGGTGTTGTCTTACCCGACAGTTAAACCTTGAAAGAACAATAGATCATTGGAAAATTTGTTTTCCACAACATTGATGTTCCCGTAAAAAGTCCGGAATCGGCATTTTTTGGTAAAATAACCCTCTGATTTTATTGGACGCTGATTTTGGCGAACTGACTTTTTACGAGGTAATCAAAAGTCTCATGATTACAGCTATTTTTTAGTATTTTCACACAAACCATATTCATGCTCAACAGTTCTGTTCAATCAGGCTGTCAAGCATAACTGTCAGATTATCAAGATTTTCATAGTCAACAGAAAATCTGACCATAGTCTCGTCAGTTCCCATCATTTTTGCAAGCCTTCCAGAAAGACCTTTTAATTTACGATCCACTTCCATAAAAACATCTAATCCATTATTCTCTGATGGCCTGAATATCAGCTCAATCTCTTCAATTCTATTTTTCAGATGGCCTTCAACCGGCTTCAATGAGAATTCCTGCACAAAAGGCACTTTCATATTCATATTACGCGGAGCAGGTTCACATACAACCTTATAGATCTCAAGCCCCATATCCATCGCACTGCCAAGAACCGCATCGACCAATGGATGTGGTTGAACATGTATATAATCCTTATCACCCGAATCAACGGCCATCTTGATGTCAAGACCTGTCTCAACCCATGTCTTTGTTTTCCCGGCTGTGACAGGAGTATATACAGGAAGTTCAAAATCAATATCAAATTCTATTATCTGGCCAGGCTCTATAGTAAATGGCTCGGATATCTGGGTATCCATAATAACAGCATTGCGTGTTATATTTATCTCTTTTTCCTCATCATCGTTTTCTATCTTGATCTCATCCTCGTAGGTACTTTTTACTTTAAAATAGATGCTGTCGATATCTTGTTCCACAGAACCGCCTTTAACAGTAACTTTTCCCCTTACAAATTCTCCAGGAATAAAAACATCATTGAAAAGCTCGGTGTCAACACTTGCTGAACCTACTCCTATTTTTGACAACATCTTATTAAAAAAAGACATTTTGATCTCCCTTCTATTCTAAAATTTTATTTGAGTGCAGCCTGTCCAGAACATAAGCAGATTAGCTGCAATTAATGCCTGATTGAAACTCCTGAGCGAGGACATCGGTATTTAATGCTTTTTTACAATTCCAAGCATAACTCTATATGGCCCGGGGGTTCCGGGTGGAAGCAGACCTACCCTGTCGCCACTATTCAGGTTTACATCAAAAGAAACTATTGAACCATTAACAAAAACGCCTTCGACATCTTCTCCTGCAAGTTTCAATATGCCAAGAAGATCGTTTACTGTGCTTTTTTCCGGTATTTCCATCTCGACATTGTAGAAACCAAAACCATTATCCGTCAATTTTTTTTGCAAAAAAGAAAACGCATTCAATGTTATCTTCATTTTCTTCTATCTCTCTGCTGTTTTTTCAAGTTTAAAGTGTCGGACAGGTTTTCAGGAAATCTTATCTGCTAACTTCCATATTCATACAGTCATAACAGAGGCTGTCGATATCCGGAACTGCATTTACAGCCATGTCAATACCAAAACAGAATGTGTGGCTGCCTGGATCAAGTCCTGACATATGAACCAGAGGTACGGAAGCAAAACCCGATAGAGGCATCTGGACTACCGGTAAAAGTCCATTAATAAAATCCATTTTTTCAGTGCTAAACGACCTTGCAACATTGCCAGGGGCAAGGTGTACAAGCCACCAGTCAGAGTTCACACCTGAATGGCTGCCAGGATCAACTCCCACGGAAAGGGTAACAGATTCTGAAAAGGATGTTGTCAAAAAATTGTCTGAACCATTCAGCTTGATGTCTGCAACCGGAAGGCTCTTTAACGGATCTGGCTGAACAGATCCTTTCCACTCATTGTAGTAGTAATTTAAAAGAGGTACAAATTCTTCGGTTGCTTTCTGCTGCCCGGCCGTATCGGGGTGTGCATCCCACCTGTCTGTCGGATAGATTGACATGTTGTTTCCCGAAACAGTTACATGCTCAAT
>JADFYT010000362.1 GCA_015232935.1 Desulfamplus sp. | reverse complement strand
CGTTTCAGCTCATCTTTTTCTTCTGCAAGCGAGTTGTTTATTTTTTCAATCAACCTTGTGATAGAAGATTTTATGGCTGGTACTGGATGGTTGATATAAGCCTCAAGTATTTTAAGGAATCTTTCCGGTCTTTTACGAATCATGCCGCATATCAACGCGTGTTCAATGTCACTGTTCTGGAACATGGTACCAGAAGGATCTTCTGCCATCTCCTGAATAAAACAGAATGAAATTCTTGAAAAAGAGGCTATTTCATCAAGAACAAGAGGCATAAGTTCTGGTATCTCTTTTCTTACCCTATTGATCAATCCCTCAAGGGTACAATGCTGTTCCAGCATATTGAGATAAAACTGCTTTTTGTGGCTTGATATGACAGCGGCTCTGAAATGCTCCATCGCCTCTTCAAGTTCAGGTTTTATTGTGCTGGATATTGCAGGATCAATTGTTCCTGTCAATTGAGTCCTTGTTGCTTCAAAGTGTTCGGAATCTGTTATTTTCTGCAATTTATAGCCGCATACAATATCCATAATGGTGTCTGTCAGCCGAACATATGTTCTAAAAGGCGACCGCTCAATTATTTGAAATGCGGTCTTCCTGAGCTCAGTGGCTCTTTCTGTTGTAATTATTCTAAGGAGCAAAGATGGATTTATGACTGGAGATATCATTGCCACAGATTTTAGTGCTTCTTCTCTCTCCTTGTTGGATCGCTCCTCATTGTTAACGTATTTCGCAATGATATTTTGTGGATCTCTAAGGGACTCTTTAATATTTTTAAGAAAAATGTCTGCTGTGGCCTGCATATCGAAAAGGTATGCGTAAAATTTCAACACAGCCTTCTGGTCTGAAATATCTCTTAGAATTTTTACAAATTGTTCAGCATATTCCCTTCTTACGGAAGGAGGAGATGCAAGATATTGATTGACTAACACAAGGCGACATGCTTCTGGAAGGGCACTGACGATATTACTGACAGTCTGTGTGGTAAACATTTTGCTCTGGCACAGTTTCCAGGCATAAAAAGGGCTTCTCCCACCGGATTCAAGAAGAATTTCAAGGAAAAGTTTAATATCAGGAGCAGACAGGGTTTCATTGATATTTTGATAGACATTAACTGACAGCAGGGCAGAATCAAGAAGAGCTCTTTTTTTATCCTTTGAATTTAGACCGGTTGTGATATTTTCTTGTAAATCTTCAAGTGCTTCTTTAGCCTTGCTCCTGACGGAAAAATGAAATGAGGACAGACCGGCCAGCACGGTTTTTATCCTCTCTGCAACGGGAGTGTCAACTGTCTTGGAGATCCACTCAATCTGCTGGTTGACATCAGCACGATTCCAGTTTTTTTCAAACATATCTAAGCTCATATCTGCTACTTCTCTTTACCATGAAAATGCGTTCTGGTTTTCATAATCCGGGGTGGCCGCATAATGGCCATGAACGGTTATTAAGGTTGGTGACCTGGTAAAAAGTCAATTTGCCAAAATCTGGGTCAAATACAATAAGATGGTTGTTACACCAAAAAACATCGATTTAGGACTTTTTACGGTCACATCAAGGTTGCATCGTAGCAATTTGTCACATCAAGGTTCCCCTGTGGCAATTTTCCAGAACGCCTCGATCCTTGGGTTGGCCATATTTTTTTTGACCGTGCATACTCCTATGGAGAAAGGTTTTAGTTCAGGCGATACACTAAGGACTGAGACATCATCTCTTAACGGGCTTTTTTCAAGCACCAGTTCTGGAATAACACCAACACCGCAACCAAGGCTAACCATCGCAATTATGGCTTCGTTGCCTGCTACCTGGGCGTAAATATTGGGAGTCACATTCTGATTCGCAAGCCACCTGTCAAATCGGTCACGACTCAGGCCGTGATCCGCAATAATAAGTGGCGTTTTTTCCCAGTCTATTTTTTTGTTCCATGCTTTTATATCTGGCGATTTATTGGTGCTGCCAGCTATTACAGAAGTTCTTTTATCAGCATCATTAATTCTGGTATCAGCAACTTTTTGATTAGAATCAAAATATCGGACAGTTTCCGGAAAGTTGACAGGAGCAATAAAGACCAGCGGCGTTTCAATGATTTTAACAGACTCAATACCAGGCATCTGTTTTTCAGGCAGTGCTGCAATAGATATGTCAACATCTCCATTCTGGAGTTTGCCCAGTGCCTTTGCCGCGTCACCAGTCTCAAGATTTATCTGTACCTGTGGATGCATCTTTCGATATTTTTTCAATATATTTGGCAAGATACTGTAAACCGCGGTAACAGATCCATAAAGGGAGAGCGTGCCTCTCAGGTGGCCGTCCAGGGCAAGATCGTTTTGCAATTGGCTCCATCGCTGCATAACATCTTCGGCATAGTTTTTAAAAACTTCTCCTGCCCTTGTCAGTTTTACTGTCCTGTTGTCTCTTGTAAAAAGGGTCTCTTCAAGATCGCTTTCAAGACGTTGAACCATTCTTGTCAGTGCGGAAGGCGTAATATTACATGCACGGCTGGTTTTTCCAAAATGCAGGGATTCGGAAAGATGCATGTAAAGTTTAAGTTCGCGTATATTCATAATCCAGAAATATTAGACATTTTGCAGACAGCACTTTTGATCCAGTACAGTCAAGGACTAAAATCCGGTTTTGCAGGAAGTCTATTGTTTTTTAACGTTGGCAAGGTAAGTACCTGTACCATGATTTTTACTGGTTAGTATTTTCGATATTTCAATAATATCAAGCAAATATATT
>JADFYT010000361.1 GCA_015232935.1 Desulfamplus sp. | reverse complement strand
GCAATTGTATATCTGTTTGCTTTTTTTGCCATTGTGGCATTTGTCTGGCACCAGACACTTACAAGCCTTCTTGCCACCAGCGGTCTTTTTACCATGATCATAGGTCTTGCTGTGCAGGGCAATATTGCCAATGTATTTTCCGGTATAATCATCAACCTGGAACGGCCATTCTCGATTGGCGACTGGATTAAAATAAATGATATTGACTCGGTAAATGTGGTGGACATGACCTGGCGGACGGTACGCCTTGAGACTCTTACCAAGCATGTTGTGGCAATTCCAAATGGAACTGTGGCATCCTCTGTTGTGGTAAATTATTCAAAAAACAGCATCCGCATAGATATACCCATACAGATATCCACCCAGCATCCCCCTGAAAAAGTCCTCAAATACCTGAAGGAGGTTCTTGACAGCATCCCTGATACCACTTTGGTACAGCCGCCGGCACATGCGTTTCTTGGCACCAGATCTCTTGGAAACAACTGGGTTGCTGAGTATGTTGTCCGAGTCTGGGTGTCCAACTGGAAAAACCAGTTTGCCCTGAGAGGCAAAATATGGGCTGCTGTATGGAAAAAATTTACGGAAGAGGGAATATCTCTTGACCCGATCGGGGACAATCAGCCACCTCATCTTCCGTGTATACCAGCTTTGCTCAACAAGGATGGGGCACAACCAGCCAGTAAACCAGATATGCTGGCTAAAGAGACTTGAAGAATCAAAGTGCATTTTCATGGTAAACGTTCATGGCCTGGATTCGGCCACGCCTTACCATGAAAATTAATAGTGTTTTCACGGTAAATTAATATGTGTTTTCACGGTAATTAATATGTGTTTTCATGCTAAGCATTACCTAAAAAAAATAAATTTAATCAGGCAGATTATGTTTTTACTCAGGAATTTTGATCAGACATTAATTGCAGCGAAGCTGTTTATGTTCTATAGACTTGCAACCATTATAGTTATTATTACTTGCGGAATAGTTTTTTCAATATCGCCTGCCGAGGCTGAATCGTCGCAATCAGCCAGGCCAAAACTTATAACAACATCCGGGCTGGAGCAAAAAAGTACGCCTGACCAGGAACCTGTAAACAAATCAGATATGGAATCCGCAACATCAAGTGAAAAACAGGCACTATCTGAATCTGGAGACTCAACATTGCCTGATGCTTCAGGAAAGTTACCCGCCACTTCAGGAAATCAATATTTCCATAATATCATGAAGCCGGTTCTTATGGCCGATGAAAAGATTCAAAGTGCTCAAGCCGCGGTAAAGGCGGCCAAAGAGCAGATAAGAATCAGGCTTGGGGCACGTTATCCAGAGCTTGAACTGATACTTGAGGCTGGCCGTGAAGATGAGCATGGCAAAACAGACCCTGAATACTACAATGACACTAAACTTAAGCTGACCCAGCTTTTATGGGATTTTGGCAAAACAGATACAGCCGTTGAAAAAGCACGACGACAGCTTGAAGAGCAGCAGCTTAATCTTGAAAGGGCACACCAGAAACTTATTGTTGATGCTGCTACAGCATACCAGAGGCTTCACAGGGCATATACAGTACTTCAGTTTTCAATTGAGTCTGAAGCCAACATCCGCCGCCAGACCGGCCTTGAGGAAATTCGGGTGGCAGAAGGCTTTGGCTACACCACAGATGTCCTTCAATCCAAATCCCAGCTTGCAGGGGCAATGTCAAGGCGTCAGAGAAACGAGGGTGAATACGGCATCGCACAGAGTGCTTACATGGAAATTTTTGGTGCCCTGCCAGATGATATTTCACGCATGCAACCGATTGAGCCTTATAAAATGATTTCAATACCGAGCGAGCTTGAAACCGTATTGAAAGTCGCTATGGAAAGCAACCTTGAACTTCAGCTTGCCAGAAACAGGGCATCTGTAGTTGAGACTGATATCAGAAGCGAAAAAAACAAGGCCCTTTTTCCAGACATTGAATTTGCCCTTGAGGGAGATGTCGCACAAAACTACAACCAGGTATTCGGCAACACAAAGGATTACAAGGCAAGCGTCACGCTCAAAAAAAAGATCAATCTCGGGCTTATTGAAAACAATAAAATCAGTGCTGCCAGACACTCTCTTGTAAAAGAGAAAAATGTTGTCGCAGACAAGGAGAAGGTCATTGAAAAGACCGCCCGTACCGCATGGCAAAGGCTAAAGACCGCGGAATTGACCACCCAGACTCTAAGCCAGCAGGCTGACCTTACGGCGGCGTTTCTTAAACTCGCAAGAGAAGAGCGTGCTCTGGGTACCAGATCCTTGATGGATATTCTTGCAGGTGAAACAGCTCTTATAAATGCCAGAAGTGATAGCTATGCCGCACAAATTGATATCTCTTTTGCCATTTTCTCCATGCTTGAGATTATGGGAAGTTTAGATCTCGATATGTTCAATGAATACTGGTAAACTCTCATGCTGACCGTGATTTCAGCCATCCTTCGGACATGAAAACCATAATCTTTTTTTACGGTAAACGCTCATGGTCGTAATTCAGTCACCCGCGACCATGAAAACTGATATGTGTTTTTACAGTAAAACATAAGGATTTCCATGAGAGAGCTGTTCCTTCGTCTCAAAAATCACCCCTTCATTACAATTGAGCTAGCCCTTGCCTCCTTTTTTGTAAATTTTTTAGGGCTTGCATCCTCTCTTTACATTATTCAACTTCTCAACCGCTATGTCTCTCACGGCGTGGACTCAACTCTCTTTACCCTTACCATTGG
>JADFYT010000360.1 GCA_015232935.1 Desulfamplus sp. | reverse complement strand
CGATTATGGCAGACAGGATATTATTCAGATCATGTGCAACTCCGCCGGCAAGCATGCCCATAGCCTCCATTTTTTCCGCCCGCTGAAGTCGTTTCTGGCTTTCTGCAAGCTCGGATGTTCTCTGTCTTACCTTTTCTTCAAGATTATTAACCATAGCGTTCATGCGAACAGCCATCAATTCAAAGGTTCTGGCAAGGTCGGAAATCTCGTCTGATCCATATCTGTCAATAGAGATTCTCTCCTTTTGAAGATAGATATTTCCATTAATTTCTTGTCCAGACGATGAATCCAGATAACTCTGTCTCAATTTTGCAGCCATATCTGTCAGGGCTATTATTCTTCTGGTGATACTTATATTTAGTATCTGAAATATCATTATGGCAAAACAGATAGTGATAAGAGTAACCAGAATTATAATGCCGGAGGCGGTTATATGCGCGTCTCGTATCCTTGATCTTGCTCTGGCCAAATCCTCATCCGATAGTTTGACAAAAATTTTTGAAATGGGATCAACTGCGTTGGCCTGAATGGCAAAATCATTAAATTTTCCCTTTATGGCAACATCAACTGTCAGTATCTCTTGTGCTGTTTCTAACCACTGGTCAAGAGCCAGAAGGAATTTATCTTTTTGCATTTGATTTATTGATATGCTGCCATGAATCTCTTTTTGCAGCTCAAATGCCACATTAAAGGCTGACTGCATCAAAAAACGCTGGCGGCTGAGTCTGTATTTAAGAGCCAACATATTCATTTCTATACAGAATAGTTTGATATTTTGTACTTCCTGATTAATGCCGGATCCATTTTTGATATCGATTGCCAAAAGAAGCATATTAAATGTCGAATCAAGGCTTGCCTCAAGCCCTTTTCCCGGATGAGCGAGTTTTGTCACCAAATCCACAGATTCAAGGGAGGTCTCGGCAAATCGTTTTGCAGATGAGAGGTAAAAATTCAAATCAACCTCTATTTTCTCAATCTCCTGATTTGTGTAGGTAAGTCTCCATTTGTCAAGAGCAGAGGTAGAGATCGTTTTTCTCAGAAGAGAGCTTTTTTTAATAACCTCCTGAATCTCTCTTGCAGATGGCTCGACATATTTTTCATATGCATTCTGAAATCCAATTGCATGATATTGAAGAAAAAAATGGCCGTGCAGACGTCTTGCCCTTTCCATTCCCCTGTCCATTTCAAGAATCAAACGTTGAATTTCATTGCTCGCCTTGATTGTCTCCTCAGTGTTGGATACATATTTAAACGCAACATATCCTGTCGCTGCAACAATTATGATTGAAATCAGTAAAAAACCGAAAATCAAGGCAAATTTGGCAGAAATATTCATTTTATTCCATAATGCCTTTGCTTTGTGATGCGGTTTTCTGTTGTTGATCGATTTATCTTTTTTCATATGCTTTGCCGTAAATAAAATTGGATTTCCTACAAAACCGTCAATCCTGAAAGAACAGTACTGTTCCTGTTCTTTCAGGGTTTGGCTGCCGGGTGAAAAAAGCTCTCTCAAGATTGAATAATCTTAACATCTACCCGACACTTTAAACTTGAGGAAACACTACTCTTTTTTATATGAATCTGGTTTGTAGAAAAAGACCACATTGGCCTCCAGAGCTTTCACTCCGCCATCTGGGTTGTCCAACCGCAAAACATTAAATGCTGGAAAGGCACAATCTCCAAATTTGTCACAACTTAGTCGGCCGCTGATACCCTCTACTCCTTTTGTGTTATACAGAGCATCTCTCAACGCTCCTCGCCCAATGCGAAGTTTACCAGGAGTGCTGTCCATTACAGATGCTCTTTCAATAGCTTTGAAAAGCAGGTTTGCCGCGTCAAATGCTGTTATGTAGTAACTTGTGGATGGCGATTCATCATATTTTGCTTTGTAAGCCATTGCAAGATCACGGCTTGCTATTCCTCTTGGCGGTGATGGTCCTACAAAATACATCCCTTTTGCAGCATCTTTGACATTCCTGATAAAGGAGTCTTCTATCAGTGCACCGTCACTCATGAGTACAAGATTCTCCATTCCGGAACTCTTTCTGGCCTGTAGAAGAAGATGGTTGCCTTCTGGCTGAAAAAGAGGGAAAAACACAAGCTGTGCACCTGACATGTTCACGGTTTGAAGAATGGACTCCATATTTGTGTCACCTTTATTGATTGAGCCATTGAGGACTATCACACCTCCGAGTTCCTCAAATGATTTTATAAATCCATCTGTAAGTCCTCTTGTGTAGATATCGCCATCATTAATAGTTGCAACCTTTCTTACCTTAAGCTCATGCCATGCAAAAAGAGCGGCAGCTTTACCAGAGTGTTCTTCATTGGAGGCGGTTCTGAAATACCCGGGGTACCAGTCAGGAGCGGCTTTTTCGCCAATAGATGTCAAAAAAGGGGCACTATTGTTGCCTGATATCATTGTAAGACCGGCATTGCTCATGGCTTTTGAGACAGAAGCCGCGGAACTGGAGCAGGTAGTGCCAAAGATTGCCACGGTTTTTGGATCAGCTAAAACTTTAAGGGCGGCATTGGCACCGCCTTCGGATGTGCATTCTGTATCTTCAATCTGAAGGAGAATGGGATGATCGAGTATATGGCTGCCCCATCTGTCCATTGCCAGCTCAAGTCCCCTTATCTGTTCCAGGCCAAGTGGTGCCACATTGCCACTTAATGACTGGAGTACACCTATTTTCAATGGTTCTCCTTTTTTGAGATCAATACATCCAATGTTATCAACGCACCCGGAAGGTATATCA
>JADFYT010000035.1 GCA_015232935.1 Desulfamplus sp. | reverse complement strand
TGCTTATACTGATCTTGTTGATGTAAAGGGAGAGCCAGGCAATTTCAGAGTCACATTACGAAAAAAAGCACGTGCTGTTGACTCTGAAAAATGCGTGGGTTGCGGAATATGTTCCCAAAAGTGTCCTGTAAAAGTCTTGAATCCATTTAATCTGGGTCTTGATGATCGTAAGGCTATCTACATTCTTTATCCTCAGGTGGTACCTCTTGTTTACACAATCGACAAGGAGCGTTGCCGCTATTTTTTGAAAGGAAAATGCGGGATATGCCAGAAGTTTTGCGAAAACAGGGCAATTGAGTTTGATCAGGAGGATGAAATAATTGAACTGGATGCCGGAGCGGTAATTTTGGCCGGTGGCGTAACTCCTTTTGACGCAAGACTCAAGCCTGAATATGGTTACGGACGATGGCCAAATGTGGTTACAAGTCTTGAGTATGAGCGAATACTTTCTGCGTCAGGCCCTTTTGGGGGTCACATCAGGCGGATAAGCGATGATATCGCCCCGAGAAGGATCGCATGGATTCAGTGTGTGGGTTCCAGGGACATTCATGCTAAACGGGAATACTGCTCATCTGTGTGCTGCATGTATGCCACAAAACAGGCCATGATAACAAAAGAGCATGATCCAGACATTGCAACTACAATTTTCTACATTGATATCAGAGCCCAGGGCAAGGGGTTTGATCGCTATTATGAGCGTGCCAGAACAGAAAACCAGGTAAGATTTATTCGCTCAATGGTCTCCCGTATCGTTCCCAACCCTGAAAATAAAACCCTCAATCTTGCATATGCCTCAGAAGATCACTCTATTTTGGAAGAGACCTTTGACATGGTTGTTCTTTCTGTAGGGCTTTGTGCCAATCCGTCAGCCACAGCACTTGCCAGACGTCTTGGTCTGAAGATCGATTCTCACGGTTTCTGTATAACCGACCCACTTGATATGACTGCCACATCACGCCCCGGTATTTTTGTATGCGGCGGTTTTCAGGGACCAAAGGATATTCCTGATTCCATCCAGCAGGGCAGCGGTGCTGCAAATCAGGCAATGTCACTGATTGCTGACGCAAGGAACACAAAGACAGCGGTTGAATCCATTCTCGAAGAGCGGCCGGTATCAGGAGACGAGCCAAGAATAGGTGTGTTTGTCTGCCATTGCGGGATAAATATCGCGGGAGTTGTTGATGTTGAAGCTGTATCCAGATATGCGTTGACTTTGGATAATGTGATTCATGCTGAACACTGCATGTTCGCCTGTTCAACAGATCAACAGCAGAAAATAGGCCAGGTGATTGAAAATAAAAGTCTGAACAGGGTTGTTGTTGCCTCCTGCACGCCAAGAACTCATGAAGTGCTTTTTCAAAATACCCTGAAAAAAGCCGGCCTCAATCCATATCTCTTTGAACTTGCGAACATAAGAGAACAGGACTCATGGGTACATCAGAAAGAACCTGACTCAGCTACGAAAAAGGCTATGGATCTTGTCAGGATGTCTGTATCCAGAGTTCGGCTTCTTGAGCCTCTGCATGAGTTTTCACATGATGTGGTACAAAAGGCTCTTGTTGTCGGAGGAGGGCTTGCGGGACTTACGGCCGCATATTCCATTGCTGAACATGGATTTGAGGCGGTCATTGTGGAGCAAGGCTCTGAACTTGGTGGTAATGCACGAACACTTTATTACACCGAGGATGATACACAACCTTCAAAGTATGTTGAGGCTCTTGCAAAAAAAGTGGAGCGAAATCCGGCTATTGAAATCTGCCTGAATTCAAGGATCGTTTCCATTTCCGGAAACAGTGGAAATTTTACCACTGTTGTCCTGGAAAACCTGGTTGAACGTAGAATTGAACACGATATTGTGAAAAACGGGGTTGAACGGAAAATTGAACATGGTGTTGTTATAGTCGCCACCGGAGGCGAAGAGTACAAACCATCGGAGTATCTGTATGGTCAGCATCCTGAAGTAAAAACCCAGAAAGAATTTGAATCCATGCTTGCTCTGAACCCTGACAGTGCAAGAGAGCTTGAGCAGGTTGTTATGATCCAGTGTGTTGGTTCCCGTGAGATAGGTCATGTGCCGTGTGTTGACTCACTGGAAAGCGACGATCCTCAGGCAGACACGTCACAAGAAACAGACCATATGTATTGCAGCAGGCTGTGCTGTACATCAGCAATCAAGAACAGCCTGAAACTGAAATCGATCAATCCTGATGCAAATATCAGTGTCCTGTATCGTGATATCAGAACCTTCGGGTTAAGGGAGTCCTGGTATCTGGAGGCAAGGCGTCAGGGAGTCCGTTTTTTTCAATATGATATAGATAACAAACCAGATATTAAACATGTTTCTCATTGTGATACAGGCAGTCAATCCGGTGTCAGCCAGCAAGTCGTCAACCAGCAAGACAATCATCTTGAAATTACAGTGTTTGATGCAAGGTTGAAGATTCCGGTTAAAATAAAGGCCGACCTGCTTGTTCTCAGTGCCGCAATCAGGCCACGAACAGAGAGTCAGGTTCTTGCCGAGGTTATGCGTCTTGCTCTTGACCAGGACGGCTTTTTCCTGGAAGCACATCCCAAGCTCAGACCGCTTGACTGTGCTACATCGGGAATCTTTTTGTGTGGACTTGCACAGGGGCCAAAGTTCGCGGTTGAATCAATCGCCCAGGCAAGAGGTGCTGTCTCGCGTGCTGTTACAATACTGTCAAAAAAGAGAATGACATCCGGAGCCGTTGTCAACCGGGTCAGACCATCTATCTGTCGAGCATGCTCAGAGTGTGAAAAGACATGTGTTTTCAAGGCAATCAGTGTGCGGGATATAAATGGGCAGGGAGAAAAAAGAGCAGTTGTATCAGAAGCCCTTTGTACCGGTTGCGGAGCGTGCAATGTTGTCTGCCCGACCGGAGCCGCCTCACTTGCCCATTTCACTGATGAACAGATAAATATGACTATTGAGGCTTTTGCATAATATATCAGTGCTGCCATGGCTGCAATTGTATTGCTTTTTTCAAAAGCATTGTTGCAGGTTTATGTACATTGTTCAGTGCTTACATATTCAAGTATTCTAAATGAAGAAGAGATCTCCATGTCTGAAAAACCTAAAATAATAGCGTTTCTTTGCAACTGGTGTGCCTATGCGGGTGCGGATCTGGCCGGTGTATCGCGTATTCAGTATCCGTCAAATGTTCGGCTGGTAAGGCTTATGTGCACCGGAAGGATCAGCAGTGCCTTTTTGCTGAACGCGTTTCGTGCAGGAGCAGGAGGCGTTCTGGTGTCAGGCTGACACATCGGCGATTGTCATTACCTGGAGGGTAATGTGAAATGCCGGAAAGTGGTAGAGGAGACACATGAACTTCTCGGATTGCTTGGCATTGATGGCCGCAGGCTCAGGTTAAAATGGATTTCAGCTTCTGAGGGTGTGGCTTTTGCCGAAGGGATACGCGATTTTACCAAGGAGATTGAATCGCTTGACAAACTGGCATATATCATTGAAACAGATGAGGCACGAAGCACCAAACAAGGGAGATAAATAATGGACACAATAACCATTAGAATAAATAATGACACTCTTACCGAAAAGGTTTTATGGCTGTTAAATCACATCAAAGAGGATGGATTGGAGATCATTATAAATAACGATATAGAGGACTTGGAATTTTTAAAGGCTACCAGAAATGATAAGAGCATTCCTTTTGATGAGTATAGTAGAAATAACGATAAGGTTAAATGATGCAACCGACCCAGCAACAGATCGATTTTTGCATGGAATGCGGCATATGCACGGGAAGCTGTCCTGTCAGCCGCATAACTGCCGAGTTTTCACCGCGTCAGATGCTCAAGCGGGCTATGGTGGAGCCTCAGGCAGATCCAGGCCTGCATCGTCAGTTCTGGTCATGCCTGACATGCGGCCGTTGCAGTGAGCGGTGTCCGGCGGATATAGATTTTCCTGAATTTAACCGCCAGTACAGGATAAAAGCCAGAAACAGAGGAGTTCTTCCGCTGGAGAGCCACCACGGAATTTTTCAGTCAATCAGTGATCTTCAAACCCGCCCGATCAGGCAACAACGTACAGGATGGGCAGATCAGTCAGGTAAATTCACGACAGATAGAGGAGAGTATTTCTATTTTGTTGGCTGTCTTCCTTTTTTTGACGTGACATTTCGCTATCTGGATATATCCTCAACCGAAACCGCAAGGAATGTACTCAAGCTGCTCAACAAGATTGGAATAACTCCTGTTATAAGCAATGATGAGAGATGTTGCGGCCATGACGCCCTTTGGAACGGAGACGAGGCTCTCTTTGTCAAACTGGCAAGACTGAACATTGAAATAATATCAGCATCAGGAGCAAAAATCGTGCTTTTTAGCTGTCCTGAAGGTTATTTTACCTTCAAGAACCATTATCCCGCATATTTTGGTGAGCTTCCGTTTGATGTGATGCATGTAACAGAACTGCTGGCAAAAAAGCTGCCTGGCATGGGTAATGCCTTTGTTTCAAATGATTTAACATCACAGGATTTAGTATCAGAGGATTCCATGATTATGGATATTTCCTCTATTTCAAAGGAGTTGGACAACATGGATGGCCCTGTATTTTCAGGGGAAAGTTGCATTGTCACTTACCATGATCCATGCAGATTGGGGCGAGGGGCAGGAATATACGACGCCCCAAGGCAGTTATTGCAAAACATACCCGGCACCCAATTGGTAGAGATGGAAAGAAACAGAGAAAATTCAATGTGTTGCGGAACAAGTGCCTGGATAGAGTGCTCAGGCTGCTCAAAACAGATGCAGATCGAGCGGCTTTATGAGGCAGCCCGTACAGGAGCAAGTATTATTATTACAGCATGCCCCAAGTGCCGAATTCATCTTGCATGTGCTCTTAAATCAAGTGAATTGGCTATAAGGGTGGTGGATATTTTCAGTTATCTTGGAAGCAGGTCTAATTTAATACCAAAATCTGAACACTGAAATATATGCTCTCAGGAGAGATTTATATGAATCGGAATGTGCTCGTCATAGGTGGAGGAATCGCCGGGATTCAAACATCGCTGGATCTTGCCGAAATGGGATTTAAAGTAGATCTGGTGGAGCGACTGCCAAGCATTGGCGGGAAAATGGCACAATTGGACAAGACATTTCCCACCAACGACTGTGCCTTGTGAATTCTGGCACCAAAACTTATGGATGTCGGTCGGCATCCCAACATCAGACTGCTTGCATTTTCAGAGCTTGAAAGCCTGGAGGGAGAGCTTGGCAACTTTGACATTACCATCCGCAAAAAAGCAAGATATGTGGATGAGAACAGATGTACAGGATGCGGAGAGTGTGCTGAAAAATGCCCGACCACACTCATGGATCCCTTTAATTTGGGTTTTGGGGAGTCAAAGGCTGTTTATCGTTATTTTGCCCAGGGAATACCATCTGCTTACACAATCGACGCAGCTAACTGCCGTCACCTTCAACCCGGAAAGAAATGCGGCATCTGTGCAAAGGTCTGTCAGGCAAAAGCTGTGGATTATACACAAAAAGACCAGATTATCAATCTGAACGCAGGGGCTGTTGTCGTTGCTACAGGGTATGATCTTTTTGATGCAAGCCGGATTTGTGAGTATGGCTATGGACGGATTGAGGATGTTATAACATCTCTTGAGCTGGAACGCCTTTTATCAGCATCCGGCCCTACCGGGGGGCATCTTTATCGCCCGTCGGTTCTGGCCATGAAAAAAGGTCTGGCTGTTCTTGAAAAACGACGTGACAGACTGAAAAAAAGATTGGACAAGAGCACTGAATTTACCCGGGTTAGAGCAGAACATAACAACAAGAGTGATTTCACCCGGTTTAGAACAGAAAACAACAATAAGAGTGATAAGAACAATAGCAGTAAGAGCGAAAAGAAGAATAACGACAAGAGCGAGAAATCGGCCGCACAGATTCTGGAATATGAGAAGATTGCGGCAGAATATGAGAAGATTGCGGCAGAATACGAGAAAATTGAGGCAGAATGTGAAAAAGTCGCTGACAAGATTGAAAAGAGCAGCCATGCACGGCGTATTGCCTTTATACAGTGCGTGGGATCAAGAGACATCCGTTTTAACCGGCACTGCTCTACATTTTGCTGCATGCACTCCATCAAGGAGGCGATGATCGCAATTGAGCACGATAAAGAAAGCGAGGTATCTGTCTTCGGGATGGACATCCGTGCTGTGGGAAAAGGGTTTGAGCAATACCGCAATCGTGGTCAAAAACAGTCCGGAATCAGGTTTGTAAGAAGCCGCGTGGCCGAGATTACGCAGACAGAGGATGGCTGTCCGGTGTTATGGTATGAGGAGACTATGGACAGGAAGGTGAAAAGCCTTACCGTTGACCTGGCGGTTCTTGCCACAGCATGCCAGCCTTCAAGAGGCTCAGAAGTTCTGGCAGGAATTCTTGGTGTAGAAATTAATGAGTCCGGTTATTTTAGAAGCGGCACTCTGCAGCCTCAGGATACCACGCGGGAAGGAGTCTTTATCTGCGGCTGTGCAAAAGGACCCGCCGATATTCCTGAATCTGTGGCTCAGGCAAGCGGAGCGGCAGCCCGTGCAGCTCAGGCACTGCTTCAGCAAATAGGTCAGCCCGTGTAGATTGGCACTGCTTCAACAAATAGAGCAGCCCGTGTAGATTGGCACTGCTTCAGAAGGCAGGTAACGCCGGCAATTAATCAGACCTCCCCGCAAAACTGTATTTTACTCCTTGATTGTATGGAAGAACAGGTGAGTTCTGCATGAAAGTGAGTTCTGAGTGAGTTCTGAATGAAGCCGATTGGAGAGAATAAGGGAGATATTGAACTATGCAATTCATACATCCCATACAAGAAATAGTCAGAACAGGTGTATTCATATGCCATTGCGGGTCCAACATCGCGGGTATTGTAGATTGCCGATCTCTGACTAAATACTGCCTGACTCTTCCCGGTGTTGTTCATGCTACAGATAATCTCTATACATGTTCCGAGGCAGGAATCAGGCAGATCATGGAAGCCATAAAAAATAATGATCTGAATCGGGTTGTAGTTGCGTCATGCTCTCCTCGTACACATCAGCCGCTGTTTCAGAGTGCATGCAAAGAGGCTGGATTGAATCCTTATCTTTTTGAGATGGTCAATATCCGTGAGCAGTGTTCATGGGTTCATGCCAAAGATTTAGAGGGAGCCAATAAAAAATCCCGTGACCTTGTGCGGATGGGGGTGGCAAAGGCATCTTTTCTCAAGCCCATGATCGAGATCGAATCTTCCTTGGTTCCGGCGGCTCTGGTTATCGGAGGCGGAGTTGCGGGTCTGTCAGCAGCCACAGCAATGGCAGGGATGGGGCTTCGTGTTTTTCTGGTCGAAAAAGAGCCGCAACCTGGCGGCCTTCTGAATAATCTTTACAGCCTTGCATCTGAATATCAACAACCTTGCGTGCATCATCTTTCTGAACCTGAATATCAATCATCTTGCACGCTTCAACATTTTTCATCTGAACATCAATCATCTGTCAGGCACTATATTGACGATCTGATCAAACAGACAGAGACCAACCCCGACATAACTGTTTACACATCCTCTCAAATCCTGTCTGTAACCGGATATATCGGCAACTTCGAGTTCATCGCAAAACGCGATATCAAACGCGATGCCGTGCAGAACAATATAGAGCATGTTGCCGTGCAAAACAGGAGCCAGGATATTGTTGCAAGGAATAACGTTATTGCAAAGGCTGATATTGAGAGTTACTTAAAAGAGAATACAGAGAGGATCAGGCAAAAGGTTGGCTGCATAATAGTGGCAACCGGAGCAGTTCCTTATCAGCCTGACAAGGAGTTTGGCTATAACGGCTCGACAGTGATTACCCAGATGGAACTTGAAAGGAGTTTTTTAGACAACACATTTAAATCTGACCGTGTTGTCATGATTCAATGCGTCGGATCAAGAACGTCAGGGCGGGAATACTGTTCTAAAATCTGCTGCATGACAGCGGTAAAAAACGCAATGGTTATAAAACAGAAGAAACCTGATTCCGAAATACACATTTTGTATCGTGATATGCAGATGTACGGAGTTGAAAATGAAAAAATGCTATGGGATGCCAGAGGAGCGGGAATAAGATTTTATGTTTATAATGAAAAAGAGCCTCCTGTTGTTGAAAACGGAGTTGTTGGTTTTTACGACCCTCTTATGGGAGAATTTAAACAGATATCCTGTGACCTGACGGTGCTTTCCACTCCTCTGACTCCCTCCAAGGAGTCGGGTTGCCTGGCTAAAATCATGAAACTTCCTGTGGATCATGATGGATTTTTTCTTGAAGCCCATGCAAAGCTGCGTCCACTCGATTTTTCCGCAGACGGGATCTTTGTATGTGGATCCGCCCGTTATCCAGCTACTTCCATGGAGGCAAGAGCCGAGGGGCTGGGTGCGGCTTCAAGAGCGGCATCCGTATTGTTCAGAGAAAGACTTGTCAAAAGTGCTATTGTTGCAAAGATTGACAGTGAAACCTGCGTCATGTGTGAAGATTGTCTGAAAATCTGTCCGTTTGAGGCAATTACCCGCAATCCTGAAAAGATGGTCTGCCAGATCAATCCGATATTGTGCAAGGGTTGCGGATGCTGTGCCGCTGCATGTCCATCCCAGAGCGTCACTCTGGCAGGATTTGAACATCAACAGCTTTTTGCCCAGATCAGAGCCATCAACTGAATTTGAGGAAAATAGAATGAATGATACTCAAAATAAAGCGAGCTTTACCCGATTTGAACCAGTGGTGATCTGCTTTCTTTGTACCTGGTGAGCGTATGCCGCTGCCGACCTGGCCGGGGTTGGTCGAATGCAGTATCCCGCAAATATCAGAATCATCAGGGTAATGTGTGCATCAAGCATCTCCCCTCACCATGTTATCCTGGCTTTTCAGCAGGGTGTGGACGGGGTGTTTGTGGGTGGCTGACGAATGGGAGAGTGCCATTACCTGGAGGGTAATTATACAGCACAAAAGAGGATCAATTTTCTCAAACCACTTATCAATTTTGTCGGGATTGAGAAGGAACGACTCCATGCAAAATGGGTATCGTCTGCCCAGGCATCTGAGCTTGTCAATGATATCACAAATTTTATTGATGACTTGAGAGAGATGGGGCCATCTCCGCTGAAAAGCAAGATAAACCCTGACTCCATTAAAACAGACAGATATAAACCTTGATGGCTGTTGTAAGGCCGCCTTGAATCATGAAAACCAGAATGTACTTTCATGGTAAAAACAGACAGATATACACAAGGACAAGATGTCCATGATTGAGCATGTTAAAACAATAGCGAAACAACTTCTGGAATCAGGTCAGATTACCGGATTTCTGTCTCTTAAAAAAGAGCATGGTCAGATTGGTCCGCATCTGTTTCAGAGTGTTGATCAGCTCGATTATCTCTGTCTTGGTGATACAACAGGTACTGAGAATAGAGAATCCAGCACAGAAGAAAGGTATTCAGGTACAGTAGAGAGTAAACCGGAAATTGAGACTAACCGGGCATCAGGCAAGCAAGAAAACCAGTCAGGAGCTGGAAAAAGCCGGTATCCACTTAACAAGATACTTGTTCGCATTTCACGAAATTATCCTTCCGACTGTTTCGGGATATTGGTACGCGGATGCGATGAGCGTGGCTTAAAGAGGCTTTTTGCCCTGAATCAGCTTGATCCTGACAAGGTGGTTCGGGTTGGAATCGCCTGCCCTCAGGATCTTGCTGATGAATGCGAATGTCTTGAACCCTGGCCTGACAAATGGGTAAATGACACAGAAAAAACAGATGGCTCGGAAAAAGAAAAAATAGATGGCACGGAAAAATCTGATAAAGCACCGCATGAGCCGGTTAGACAAAAACTTCCTTGCGAGTCGGTTGCAAGACTGGAAAGCCTTGAGGCACGAGACAGGTTTGACTGGTGGATGGAACATTTCGCAAGATGCATCAAGTGCTATGGATGCAGAGATATCTGTCCCATGTGCTTTTGCAAGGAGTGCAGCCTTCAGGATGACAATCTGGTCAGGACAGGGGAAATTCCGCCTGAATATCCTGTTTTCCATCTGGCAAGAGCTGTTCACATGGCAGAGCGGTGCATTGACTGCGGCTTGTGTTCTGAAGCATGTCCCGCAGCTATTCCCTTGCGGACTCTGTACAAGAAAGCAGGGGACATTATGAGTAACGAATCTGGAGTACGTCCTGGATATTCTGACTTAACCCCTTCCGATATTGGCAATTTACCACAAACCGGAGAATATTGATGGATTACAGAACTGTATTGACAACTTGTCCTTATTGCGGATGCGGATGCGGACTGTATCTGGAGGTTCTTGATAACAAGGTTACAGGTACAATCCCGTGCAAGACCCATCCCATGAACCAGGGAAAACTCTGCGTCAAGGGTTGGAACGTGCATGAGTTTGTCCATAATCCCAACAGGTTGACGTGCCCTTTGGTCCGTAAAAACGGCTCATTTGCTGAAGTTTCCTGGGATGAAGCTCTTGATTATACGGCATCAAGGCTCAAAGCCGCAAAAGAGCGGCATGGAAGCAGGAGTGTCGCCTTTATGGCCTCTGCCAAGGTAACAAACGAGGAGAATTACCTGCTTCAGAAATTTGCCCGTGCGGCAATAGGTACAAACAACATTGACCACTGTGCACGACTCTGACACTCATCCACGGTGGCAGGTCTTGCCGCTGCATTTGGAAGTGGCGCAATGACCAATTCGGTTGCTGAACTTGAAGACTCTGACTGCATTTTCATAATTGGTTCCAACACAACATCTTCACACCCATTGGTGGCTGAAAAGATATTCAAGGCTAAAAAAAGAGGAGCAGCCATTATTGTAGCTGATCCAAGAAGAACTCAGATCGCCTCGATCGCGGATATCCATGTCCGGCAGAATCTGGGCACTGACGTTGCCTTTATAAACGCAATGATGCATGCCATCATCAAAAACAGTTGGCATGATACCGGCTTTATCAGTCAGAGGACAGAAGGCTTTGAAGCGTTTAAAGAAAATATCAATGCCTTTACTGTGGACAAAATGGCTGATGTGACCGGTATTTGTGCTGACGATATCGTCAAGATTGCTCAACTGTACGCAAACGGCAAGGCATCGTCTATAGTATATTGCATGGGGATAACCCAGCATGTAAGCGGTGTGGACAATGTCAAATCTCTTGCCAATCTCGCAATGCTGACCGGCAACTTGGGAAGAGAGTCAACAGGAGTTAATCCTCTTCGCGGTCAGAACAATGTCCAGGGAGCTTGTGACATGGGCGGACTTCCCAATGTTTATCCGGGATATCAGCCCGTGAATTCAGAAGATGTCCGAAAAAAGTTTGAGACCGCATGGAGTTTTGAGATATCCAAAGATGCAGTGGAACCAGATAGTTCTGAAGAGAAAAGCAGCATGGGGTTATCCGCAGATGTGGGACTTACGATTCCGGAGATGCTCAAAGGGCTTGGAGATGGCTCTGTAAAGGCACTTTTTGTGCTTGGAGAGAATCCCATGGTGAGTGATCCTGACACAAACCATGTTAGAAAGGCACTTCAGTCAGCCGAACTTCTTGTGGTACAGGATATCTTCATGACACCCACTGCCGAAATGGCTCATGTGGTCCTGCCAGGTGCCTGTTTTGCGGAAAAAGATGGTACTTTTACCAATACAGAGAGGCGTGTGTTAAGGGTTCGCAAGGCCATTGATCCTCCCGGAGAGGCTCGTCAGGACTGGCAGATCATTCAAGATTTATCCAGTCTTGCTGGCTATCCAATGAACTATGAGTCTCCTGACGAGATCATGAACGAGATCGCCAAAGTCACACCCTCATATGGCGGCATCTCTTACGAACGGCTGGAAGGGGACGGTTTGCAGTGGCCATGCCCAAGTTTGGAACATCCAGGGACAGGATTTCTTCATAAAGAGAGATTCACCAGGGGCATGGGGCTGTTTCACGTCATAGATTACATCCCTCCTGATGAAACCGTGGATGATGAGTATTCGTTCTGGCTTACCACCGGACGAACCTATGTTCATTACCATACAGGAACCATGACCAGAAATTCTCCATCCCTTAACGCGGAGATGTCAGAAGGATTCATTGAAATCAATCCTTCTGATGCGGAGGAGTTGAACCTGGCTCAAGGGCAATGGGTAAAAGTTGCCTCACGCCGCGGAGAGGTGATTGTAAAGATAATAATTACAGATACTATAGGTAAAAAAGTTGTGTTCATGCCGTTTCATTTTATCGAAAGCCAGGCAAATCTTCTTACCAACCCCGCGTTTGATCCCACGGCAAAGATTCCTGAGTTCAAGGTTTGTGCTGTAAGGATTGAAAAGATGGTCAAGGCACAACACTAAACCCTGCCTTGACAATGGCATCCTTTGCCTGATCTATTTTAGATGGGTCATCTGTTTTGAAAAACGCCTTTTTTTCTTTAAGATCCACATTTATGCCCAAAACCCCGTCAATACTCTCCAGGGCTTTCTGAACCGTACCGGAGCAGTGTGAACAGCTCATTCCTTCAACGTTAAGTGTGATTTCCTGCAAACTCATAATTCCTCTCCTTGTTTACCGTGATAGTGCATTACTGTTTTAGTGATTCGGAATGGTCAGGGTACAGCCATTCCGGTTCATTTTCATTTGCGTTTTTCAGAAAATATTTCAGCCATCATGCATCTTGCACTTCCGCCGCCTGTGGTTTCAATGGTGTTAAGGTCAACCGAGAGTATTTTACCATATTGTTCAAGCCTTTTGATCTGCTCTCCTGTAAATCCAGAAAATGCCTTTTTTGACATGACAATCAAAGGATCTCCGGAAGCACTATTGACCTGTAGTATGTTTCCGCAGAAGTATTTTTCCATCTGCTCAATGGAGATTGGAACAAGATCGAAATATTGCTTTACCGTGAAAAACGCTCTGTATGGGCACGCAATTCTCCTGTAACAGCGGCCTGAGAAGCCGTG
>JADFYT010000359.1 GCA_015232935.1 Desulfamplus sp. | reverse complement strand
AGTAAATATCTGATAGAGGAAAAACGGGACAGCATTTATTCTAATTATAAAGAGAGTTTAGATGAGGCAACTTCAAATGATTTGGAGTTTACGTATGATATAAACAGGCTTAAGGAAATGTTGAATCAATGATTGAAATTGCTTTCAGCACGTCATTTAAACGTGCATTCAAAAACAGGATTCAGGGAAAAAAAGATTTGGAGGAAAATTTCTGGGAAAAAGTTGCACTGTTTAAAATCAACCCTTTTGATAGCAAATTAAAAACTCATAAACTATCGGGTAAACTTAAAGACCTATGGGCTTTCAGTGTTGGATATGATCTAAGAGTTGTCCTCAATTTTATTGAGGATAAAAAGGCTTTGTTTATAGACATTGGAAAGCACGATGAAGTGTATTAAAACCACATTAAAGCAACCTTGATCATGATAGAACTTACTGGCGTATCAAAGCAATATCAGATAGCGGGCAACTCTGTTTCTGTTCTCAAAGATATTGATTTGTCAATAGAAAAAGGAGAGTTTCTTGCAATCATGGGACCTTCCGGCTCCGGGAAATCAACTCTTCTGCATATACTCGGATGTTTAGACCGTCCTACCGCCGGCACATATCATTTGGAAGGCAACAATGTCTTTGATGCATCAGATAAGGAGCTGTCTGGTTTCAGGGCAAGTCATATAGGCTTTGTTTTTCAGAATTTCAACCTGATTCCAGTTCTTGACGTATTTGAAAATGTTGAACTTCCTTTTCTTTATTCCCATTTTAAAAATCAAGCGGATTTTATAAGACGATCTGATTTGAACGGAAAATTAAATTCCAACAGAAAATCTGATTTTCATGCACAGGTTGAAAAAAAACAGCGTGTCATGGAAGTTATAAAAAAAGTTGGTTTGTCAGACAGATTGAAACATAAACCATCTGAACTTTCAGGCGGAGAGATGCAGCGTGTTGCAATAGCAAGAGCGATGGTAATGAATCCTAAAATGATTCTGGCAGATGAACCGACCGGCAATCTGGATTCAAAAACCGGACATGAGATACTTGAATTGTTCAAAATATTTCATAATGCTGGTGGAACTGTAATTATGATCACACATGATATTGAAGTTGCCTCCAATGCTGAAAAATGTTTACAGATGAGAGACGGGCGGATTGTTAATTCTTAAGCTTATCAGCATATTTAAAATATCATTCAGAAGTCTTATGCAGCACAAACTCAGGTCTGCCTTAAGTATTCTTGGTATCATATGTGGCACAATGGCTGTTATTGTAATGATAAGTATTGGAGAGGGGGCAAGACAAAAAGTTGTTGGACAGATAGAGCAACTGGGAATAAAAAACATTTATATAAATACCATAAATCTTACAGAGGGACAGAGACTAAAAGCTCGCCGGAATTTATCTTCGGGTTTGAATACAGACGACGCTGAAAGGATAAAAACGGGATGCGGATATATCATGGATACTGCCTGTTTAAAAGAGGTCAGTGCATCATTGATTGGAGTACGATTGCAGACATCCCCGCAGATTGTAGCAACCTCCTCAAGTTATGCATCCTTGCTTAATCTTTCATTACTGCAAGGACGTTTTATATCAAAGCATGATGTTGAATCTCAAAATATGATTTGCGTGCTTGGTGACACTGTTGCAAAAAATCTGGGAAACGGTGGTAAAATTGGCGGATCTGTCAGAATTGAAAATAATCTGTTTAAAATTATTGGTATTTTAAACAGGCTCAACCATGATACGGAAAAAAACTCTGTAATATCTGCAAGAAACTACAACGAGATTATTTTTATCCCTCTTAACTCTTTTGGCAATAAAATTAATATATCAGTCAACCGGAACAACAATGTTTTTGAAAATACAGTCAATGTCACTGAAATAATTGCACAGACAAGCAACAGTAAAGAGGTTGTTATAGCAGGCAAAATGATAAAAAGAATCATGGAGGTTGCCCATAATCAGATAGACGACTATCAAATCATAATCCCAATGGAACTTTTAAAACAGACGCAGAAAATCCAGCAGACATTTACCCTTGTGCTGAGTGCCATTGCCAGTATATCCTTGTTTGTCGGCGGCATTGGCATAATGAATATCATGCTTGCCATAGTTTATGAACGCACAAGGGAGATTGGAATCAGAAGAGCTGTCGGAGCTACGCAAAGCGATATTGTTTTGCAGTTTTTAACAGAATCCATTATTCTGACATCTGTAGGCGGTTCAGCTGGCATCCTAACCGGAGCAATAGCAGCAGGTCTGCTTTCATTAATTGCTGGATGGGAGACTATAATTACCCTGTTCTCTATTCTTCTCCCGTTTGTGATGTCTGTGCTTATTGGAGTATTTTTTGGACTTTATCCAGCTTATCAGGCAGCCAAGATGGATCCTGTATCTGCACTTCGCCATGAATGACAAAAACTTATGCGTATCAGTACTGGCTCATTTTCCATGAGTTTTAAAAAAACAACCCGTTCAAAACCTTAACAAACGAGAATCAAAATCAAAATGAATATTATTATAATAGGAGCAGGCCCATGCGGCCTTGGTGCAGCATGGCGGTTAAACGAACTTGGCCATCACAACTGGTCTCTTTATGAAAAAAACAGCCATCCTGGAGGTCTTTCCTCATCATTTAAAGACAGCCAGGACTTCTGGTGGGATATCGGCGGTCATGTTCTGTTCAGCCATTATGAATACTTTGACCGTGTCATGGATATAGTTATGGATAAAGAGTCAGACTGGCTATACCATGACAGGAG
>JADFYT010000358.1 GCA_015232935.1 Desulfamplus sp. | reverse complement strand
CCCGGCCAAGCTCTCCTGAAATCATGGCCCAGGACTGAATGAATCTTCGGTAGTTGTCCCATGCAAGGTAGGCGTGGTCATGAGTGCTTACATACTCTTCAATCAGCTCCTCGTTAAGACCCACATTGTGTATTGTTGCCATCATCCCCGGCATGGAGAGGGCAGAACCGCTTCTGACCGAAAGAAGAAGGGGGTTTTCCGGATCTCCAAAAACCTTTCCGGTCATCCCTTCAATTCTGGTAAGGGATTCACGTATCTGCTTCATGAACTCCTCTTTTGCCTTGGAAAAATTATATACAACACTTCTGCACCTGAATATCTCTGTGGTTATTATAAAAGCTGGCGGTACAGGCAGTTTGTCCTGACTCATGGTCACAAGGTTAAAGCCCTTGTTGCTAAGATGGATAAGGTCACAGGTGTGGGGATTGAAATCATGGAGCATCGAGATTGTTTTTTCAGGATTGTATGTCATCAGAAGGTCAAGAAGGTCTTCAGTAAGAATATTTTTCTGACGCTCTAAAGTCTGGAGGATTCTTGTTATAAAATTATCCAGGTGCTGCAAGCCAAATGTGGAGGCTATAAGATCCCTGAAAAAAGCCTCTGACAGGCGGTGGGTCGTGTTGACAATCTCGTTTTCGCTCCATGCTGATTCGCTTGTGAGCCCCGCGGCTGAACGGTATCTTGGAGACAGATTCTGGTATCCTATCTGCGGGATTATGATTGAAAGGTTGTTCTGGTGAATATTGGTGTAGTAGGCATAGATGACATCCTTGACCCCTTCCGAGAGACCTCTGAAAATATCCATGTACTGGGTATAGGAAAATCTCCTTATTTTAAGAGAGCTGTCCAAAAGGGACATATAGGTGTTAAGCCGCCGTGAGGTGATTCCGTCAATGGCAAGTGCCCGCAGATAGAGCTTCAGGCAGCTTGCGATACGAAAAAATGTGGGTTGTGTTATAAAGGACAGATTTACGGTTTCAGGCAGCTTTTCTATGTATATGTTTGCAAGGTTTTCCAGTCGGAAAGTAAGGCTCAGACTGTCAAATTTACGCTCCTGATAACTTCCGTACATGGACGGGATATCAACCGCAATATGGCGTTTGTGGTGAATAGACTCTCTTGCTGTGAACTTCTCTCTTGACAGGATTATCTCCTTGAGTTTTTCAAGCTGGCACAAAAGCGCGTCAAGCGAATCTTCAGTGTTGCCGCTTTCCAGAATCTCGAGCATGGAGAGCATTCCTGTAAATCCCTCCTGTTCTGCCTGTGCAAACTCTGTCCTGATCTCCTGAAAACTTAGATGATACTTCTGGTGAACCAGCCGGTACATCTGGACAATGTTGTCAAAACGCCTTCTTTCTGTAAACGAGATATCCTTCTGGCTGTTAAGAAACTGCTTTCTCTCCTTCTTGCCCCAGGTGAGGATATCATCTATTGACGAGAAGTGCTGTTTGTCTTTTATCCTCATTGCAAGAGTGTGAAGCTCATCAATAAACGGCCCGTTAGTTTCTACCTGCTCAAATATTTCCGGTGGCAAAAAAGCGGCAAGAGGCTGTTTGTCCAGGGTGATCCAGAAGATAAATATCTCCTGGATAAACTGAACAATAAGGTTGGAACTCTCCACATGAGCCTGTTTTCTCAAAAAATGGACAAGTACATCTTTTCTCTTATGCTCCTCATCCAGTGCCGTGGATACATAGCGAAGCTCTCCTTCGGCTCCTATTTCATTGAAAAAAACCGGCATCAGCTTGGCAAATTGCTTGGCTAAATTGTAGATAGGTTCAATGGGATGGTTCAGAAGATTTGTGATATCCCTTTGAAAAAGATCTGTATCTTTTACGCAAGTTCCGGCAAGTCTTATGTTTATAATCAGGGCGGAAAACAGGGTCGAACACCATTTGGGTTCCTGTGTGATAAGATGGAGCCACACCCTTATATTGGTAAGATGGGCAGGATTTGTTATTGGTTGCCAGTCTTCATCCACGCCCGCGACTGCCGCATGTTGAAATCCGAATCTTACAACCTCCCACAAAAAGGTCTCCACCATCCGGCTGTTGCCCCGTTTAAAAATCTCGTCTCCAAGAACCTGTATGCACTTGAGTGATGTGTAGGGATATTTTTTTACATTGGCTTTAAGGAGTTTAAAGGTTGTTAAAAGAAAATTTTCAATCTCCTCAAAGGTCTGTTGACGGACAAGCTGCACAAGGCTGTTGTTGATATCCCGCAAGGCCTCTTCATGGATAAGGTATAGCCCCTTTGTGTCCATTATCCTGAATAAAAAGCGAAGTTTCAGGTTTTCGGCAAGTTGTTCTGCCGCCGCAAGCTGCTCTGGTATGGATCTGTATATTCTTACAATATCCAGATGGGCGGGCAGTTTCATCATCTCTTTCAGTGCAGATACCCTGTTTTTTTCTATATCAATTGACAGGAGCTGTTTTAGATATTCACTAATGGCGTTATGGCAGATTGGCTCAAAAAGCCGAGCAGTTTCCGGATCAGCATCGCATTGATTAAAAAGCCATACCGCGGGATCCTCCTCTTCAAGCCAGGAAGTATAGTTTTTTTTCAGAACAGTTGCCATCAAGGATGCAGAAGGGATGTAATTAAAAGATATCGGGCTGTCAGACTCTATATTCTCTTTACCGGCAAAACCATATGTTGATCCGTCAGACGCTATGTTCTCTTTATCGGCAAAATTAAAAGCAAGAAGGCGGGAGACAAGCCGTTTCATGGGGTGCTGTCCCTGAACAATGTGCATTATCGCC
>JADFYT010000357.1 GCA_015232935.1 Desulfamplus sp. | reverse complement strand
TACCTGAAGCAGAATATTGAACACATCAGGGTGTGCCTTTTCAATCTCATCAAACAGAAGAACCGCATATGGTCTTCGTCTGACAGCTTCAGTAAGAGCTCCGCCCTCTTCATACCCCACATAACCCGGAGGAGCTCCGATAAGCCTTGCTACCGAGTGTTTTTCCATATACTCGGACATATCGATACGAACCATAGCCTGTTCGCTGTCAAATATAAATTCTGCAAGAGCCTTGGCAAGTTCGGTTTTTCCCACACCGGTTGGTCCCATGAACATGAATGTTCCAATCGGTCGGTCTGCGGACTGCAATCCTGAGCGTGCACGCCTCACAGCATTGGCAACAGCATCAATGGCTTTTTTCTGGCCGATTACCCGCTTCTGGATATGGGACTCCATCTGAATCAACTTCTCCTGCTCTCCTTTGAGCATTCTGGAGACTGGAATTCCTGTCCATGCAGAGACTACATCCGCAATATCCGAGGCTTCAACATCCTCCTTGAGCATCCTTTTGTCCTGCTGGAGCATGTCAAGTTCAGATTTGAGTGCATTGACCTGTCTGTTAAGATCTTCGACAGTACCATATTTGATCTGGGCAACTTTTGCAAGATCGCCCTCTCTTTCTGCAATCCTTGCATCTGTCTGTGCCTGATCTGTCTTTTCCCTGATAGTACTTATCTCCTGAATAAGCCGTTTCTCGTTTTCCCAGTGCTGTTTCATCGGCTCAATTTCCGAGTGCATCGACTCTATGCTTTTCTCTAATTTGTGAAGCCTCTCCATTGAGGCCGGATCTTTCTCTTTTTTAAGAGCCTCTCTTTCAATTTCAGCCTGAATAATGCGTCTTTGGACTTCATCAATAACTAATGGCATGCTGTCAATTTCAATCCTCATGCGTGAGGCGGATTCATCAATAAGATCAATGGCTTTATCAGGAAGAAAGCGGTCTGAAATATAGCGGTGGGAGAGTGTGGCGGCAGCAACAATGGCAGAGTCTTTTATTCTGACTCCGTGATGAACCTCATATTTTTCTTTCAGACCCCTCAGGATTGATATGGTTGCCTCAACAGATGGTTCAGCGGCAAATACAGGCTGAAAACGACGCTCCAATGCCGCATCTTTTTCAATATATTTGCGATATTCATCAAGGGTGGTCGCACCAACGCAACGCAAAGTTCCCCTTGCAAGTGCGGGCTTCAACATGTTGGAGGCATCCATTGAGCCTTCTGCTGCACCTGCTCCAACCACTGTATGGAGCTCGTCAATAAACAGCACAACTTCCCCTTGGGATGCCTCAACATCTTTCAGGACAGCTTTGAGCCGCTCTTCAAATTCGCCTCTGTATTTTGCTCCTGCAACAAGAGCACCCATGTCAAGAGCTATAACCTTTCGGTTTTTAAGGCTTTCAGAGATATCTCCTGTAACAATTCTCTGTGCAAGCCCCTCTACAATCGCAGTTTTGCCGACTCCCGGCTCACCGATCAGTACGGGATTGTTTTTTCGTCTTCGGGAGAGAACCTGAACAATCCTGCGTACCTCCTCATCACGACCAATTACAGGATCCAGTTTGCCGGCAAGGGCAAGTTCGGTCAGGTTTCTGCCAAATTTTTCAAGTGCCTGATATTTCTCTTCAGGATTCTGATCTGTAATGGTCTGATTGCCACGGATATCTTTCAAGACAGTCAGCACGACATCACGCGTGAGTCCGCTATCTTTAAGACTCTCCTGATGATGCCCTGAGACATGGATAAAAGCAAGAAGGATGTGTTCGAGACTCACATACTGGTCTTTCATATCCTCGGCCTCAACAAAGGCTCTGTCAAGAACCCGCCTGGTATCCTTTGACAGGTAGATATCACCTGCGGAACCGGTAACCTGCACAAGTCTGTCCAATGTGCGGTCAACAGCCTTGAAGAGATTATCAGGTAAACCTCCAGCTTTTTTTATGATGGAGATAACAAGTCCCTCTTTATCATCCATCATGGCTTTTAAAATATGAACAGGCTCAATTGCCTGGTGATTCTTCCTCAAGGCAATTGACTGTGCTGCCTGAATCATCTGTTGTGATTTTATTGTAAACCTATCGAACTGCATATTATTCCTCCATGGGTTGCATATCTATTCCTGGATGGGCTGCATGTTTGTTTAACATGAGTTTTTTTATGTCTGACCAGAAAGTAATGCAACTCGCATTCTTGTCAATTCGATATCTTTTTTATGTTATGCGATAATCTGCCTTAGCACATATGAAAGAATACCGCCATTGCGGTAGTAAGCAATGTCCACATGGTTATCCAAACGTGAAATCACCTCAAACTCGACTGTCTTGCCATCTTTTTCAGCCTTGACCTTAATGGTGCAGCCAGGCTCCATACGGGAAATGCCTGAAATGGTAAAAAGTTCCCTGCCTGTAAGCCCAAGAGTCTCATAGCTTTCATTGTTGACAAACACCAAGGGCAGAACCCCCATGCCCACAAGATTGCTTCTGTGTATTCTCTCGAAAGATTGTGCAATAACAGCTTTTATGCCCAGAAGTGTTGTCCCTTTGGCTGCCCAGTCCCTTGAAGAGCCAGTGCCATACTCTTTACCGCCAAGCACTATAAGGGGGACTGAGTCAGATGCGTATGCCATTGCGGCATCAAACACTGAAGTTTGAGTATTTTCAGGAAGTTTCAGCGTAAAACTTCCCTGTTTGTCAACCAGTTTGTTTTTAATGCGAATATTGCCAAAGGTTCCTCTCATCATAACTTCATGGTTGCCACGCCTTGAGCCGT
>JADFYT010000356.1 GCA_015232935.1 Desulfamplus sp. | reverse complement strand
AATCCAACCTCCCCCTTTTTCTTTATTTTATCAAGCATCCATTGTTGGATGCGGGCATTAACCGGAACTCTTTTCAGATGTGGCGGCAACTTGGGCTTTGCTTTTCCCCTGTATCCGCCACGATTATTCAGCATGGAATCACCTCCTCATAGTATTCAATAATCCTGATAGGCTTGATATTAAAGGTTCTTAGATAAATGTAGTACGCTTTTCAAAAAAAGACCCTCATTTCTGATGTTTTTTTAGGGGGTATTATTCTGGTCAATGGCCTGTCGTTTACGATAGCTTTCTGCCTCAACCTCTATAATAATGGAATGGTGCACAACTCTATCAATAGCAGCTACGGTCATTGAGGAGTCTGTAAAAATATTATCCCATTCACTGAAGGGCTGGTTTGAAGTGATAATCAAACTGCCTGTTTCATATCTGTGAGCTATCAGTTCAAACAGAACATGACTTTCGCTCTCACTTTTTTTTACATACCCAATGTCATCAAGCAGAATGACAGAATAATTGTCTAATTTGGTAAAAAACTGCTCTAATTTTAGCTCCTGACGAGCCTTCTGCATCTGTTGAACAAGAGCAGTTGCTGAATAATATCTAACTCTTATAGATTTTTGGATTAATCCGTAACACAGGGCTGCTGCAAGATGGGTTTTGCCAACACCGCTTGGGCCGAAAAACAAAACATTAGTCGCTCTGTCAACCCACTCTCCGTTGGAAGTCAGAGCATTGATTTTATGACGATTTACATTGGGGGTGTAATCAAAATTGAATGTTTCCAAAGTCTTACCTACAGGAAGCTTAGACTCTTTTGTGAAACGGGCTATCTTTCTGCTGTGACGTTCGTTGAGCTCTTCCTCACATAGTGCAGCAAGATATCGGGCACCATTCCACTGCTGTGCATCCGCTTTTACAAGCATGGACTCCCAAAGTTGTCCCATTGTTGAAAGATGAAGTTGTCTGAGCAGAATCGGCAGGGTTGCAGGATGGGTCATAGCTTTGGCTCCTTATTGGAAAACATTGGAATCAGGATATTGTAGTCCTTTCCGGAAACCACACCTACCTGAACATCAGGGATTTCAATCTTTTTAAAGTCAAACTTTTGTTTCAGCTCATGCAAAAGCGGAATCCTGTTCTGCTCCTTGAGTTTGAGCAGGTAATTGCCCAGACTCTCTTCGCAATCAGCACGATTTGTCAGCCCTAAAATACCTACAATGGTTTTACAGGCAGCACGCGGTTCCATCATATCGTCAAGCCATCTCCATATTGTTCTATACGTATCTGTAGGGAGAAGCTCATCTCGTAACTTTGAATATCTGAATGCCTGAGGTTTACGCTCAAGGCTCTCAATTACATGCCTGTAGTCAACATTCCTGGCTCTGCTATTGTTATGACCATAGACTCTTGCTGTCGAAAAAACATGCGTCATACCAAGGTAACATTCCAGTCTGTCATGATGAATATGGACACGCAGATTTTCACCAATCAGGCGTGAAGGGACTGTGTATAAGGCTCGTTTTACCCTTATTGTGCTTGAGGTACTTACATCTGCAACCTCCTCTGTATAGTCAACTGTCTTATGTAATGGCAGTGACTGCAGATGGACGAACTCCTCTCTTACCTTGTCCCGATTGTTCCTGTTGATCCTTTTGGCTATCTCATCTATAAAATGCTGATATTCTCTGACTGATTCAAAATCACTGCTTCCTCTGAGCAAAAATGCCTGTTCAATTCTATTCTTCAAATGACCATGAGGAGATTCGATAGCACCATTTTCATGACTTACCCCTTTATTGTTCCTTGTTGCTTTTAGTTTGTAGTGCGAAAACAACTCCTCATTCCGGCATGTTACATCTTCTTCAGCATCTTTTTTCATATTTTTAAATCCTGCTGCAAGATTGTCTGTCCGATGTTCCAGCGGAACTCCTCCCAGACGCCACAAAGCATCCTGCAATCCTTCACTTAACGCTGCAAATGATTCGCCACTCAAGATGACTTTTGCATGACACCATCCACTATATGCCAGACGAAAATGATAAAGAATATGAGATAGTTGCTCTCCACTTATTGTGACACTCACTTTTTTTAATTTAGTGAAATCAGATAATCCCATCCTACCTGCTATCTGATGTTGTAAAAAAATCACATCCTTTGCCTTACCATACTGACTTTTCCATCTCTTGACCCTTCTCTGGAATGTCCGCTCTTTTGAGTTGGAATATTTACCAGGATAGCGTTTCTGTAACTCTTCAAACAGTGTCCTTGGTTGTAATTCAGGGCTTGCAGTGAGCAGCGGGACTACATCTGACTCCCATATCTCTTCAAATGGATCTTTACGGGTTCGCCAATCTCTTGATGGTTTCTGACTCGCTGATATTTCACCAGTCTCAATTCGACGCCCTGTACTTTCACTTATCCCTGCTTTCGCCGCCGCCGTAATCTGCTCCTTACCTTCAGTTCGTAATGACATGTATATCCTTATCTGGTTGTTGTTGATTGTCTTGCCCGACATTTATGTCTCCTGAAAAGGGTTATAAATGTCAGGCTATTTATCACATTTTCAACCGGACAAGATAATTGTCGTCACCGGCCAAGATAATTGTCGCACAATACTTGAAACGGTATTCCTGAATTTTCCGCATTATCAGGCCTGGAGCGAAACTGAATAAATCCCTGACGAGCAAATTACCTATAACAGACTTAACCGTCCGCTCTGATGGTAAGGTTCGGGACTTTGTTCTCAAAAATCCCTCGTACTCCTTCCATACG
>JADFYT010000355.1 GCA_015232935.1 Desulfamplus sp. | reverse complement strand
CAGAAACCACAGAGAGGTAAAGGTGATAGAAGAGCTTGACAATGTGACTGAAAAAGAGGTCAAGTGCATTGCCTTTGAGGAAAATATCAATGTAAAAATATCTGGCAAAACAGAATCAGAGGATTGGGTTGGCGAATACACACCTGACAAGGTGTATGAAGCCATTCGTAAAACATGGCCAGATTTGCTGCCAGAGAAAAAACATGACGAGAGCATGCCACAGGTTTCGTTGCGTCAGGCCCAGATGTGTCCGGGATGCGGCCATAGAAGCGCGTTTTATGCCATTAAAAAGGCACTGGCAGCCACAGATATCACTGTGGCTGATATCGGCTGCCACACTCTCGGGTTTCTTCCGCCTTATGAAACAGGCCAGCTTCTGATGTGCATGGGAGCGTCAACCGGTATGGGAGCCGGACTCTCCTTGTTTAACAAATCCCGAAAAGTTATCGCATTTCTGGGCGATTCAACCTTTTTTCACGCCGGACTTCCAGGTATTATAAATGCTGTTTTCAACAGACATCCCGTCACGCTTGTTGTCATGGAAAACGGTACTACCGCCATGACCGGACATCAGGATCATGCCGCAAGCGGCAGAAATTTCAATGAGATCACCGAAGCAATTCCAGTAAGGCAGGTGCTCGAAGGAGTCGGGGTCAAACACATTTTCGAGACAGACACCTACAAGCAGTCGATGCTGATCTCTCTGGTAAAAAAGGCTATGCAAATAGATGAGTTCAGCGTGGTCATCGCAAAGCACCCCTGCATGCTTAAACTTACAAGAGAGCAGCGGCGAAAAGAGAGCTATGTTCATCGACAGGTGGCAATCAATCCTGATAAATGCCAGAATGTGTATGAATGCATAGAGAGATTTGGATGCCCCACATTTACAAAAAAAACAGACGGCAGAATTGCGATCAACAAGGATCTGTGCATTGGTGACGGTTCGTGCATCCAGACATGTCCACGAAATGCGGTTGAGCCCGCTGCAAAGGCTTGAAAAGGTGCTAAGGCACCCTGGCAGAATGCTGTTAAATCTATTACAAAGGATCGAGATTCAATGGATTATTTCAATATATATTTGACCGGAGTTGGTGGACAGGGGATCGGGCTTCTTTGCGAAGTTCTGTTGAGAGCCGCGGATAATGCTGGTTTGAATGTCAAGGCTGTTGATACACACGGGCTTGCCCAGAGAGGAGGGATTGTGGTTTCCCGTATTCGTATCGGAGATAAAGTCTATTCCCCCCTGATTCCTGCCAACGAAGCAGATCTTGTCATTTCATTAGAGCGGCATGAGGCTCTTCGTGCGATTAATATCGCCCTTAAAAACGGCGGCACCCTGATTTACTACAACACAGTCTGGCAGCCTCTTGAAGTCCGGCTTGGCAGTTCCAGAGAGGTGGATGAGGAGACAATCAGCCAGGAGTGCTTGCGCCGGAATATAAAACTGATCAAAGTAATTGCAACAGATCTGGATAGTGTTCAGATGCAAAATATTGCCCTGCTTGCAAATATCTGTAAATATGGGCTGGTTCCCGGTGTCAATATTGACAACTACAAGCGGGCTATGGATGATCTGATGGAAGGCAGGATGCTTGAGGAAAATATCAAAACTTTTGACAGACTGAGGGTATAACAGACCTCCTGCAGAACTCACTTTTCATCCAGTAAAATCAAGGAATAAAATCCAGTTTTGCAGGACATGTAATGTAAAAAATTCAAGGAGCAGTATGTCAATTTTTTTTATCTACATTATTCTGGGTGGTGTCGCGGGGGTGCTGGCCGGCCTTCTGGGCATTGGAGGCGGGCTTGTAATTGTCCCTATGCTCACGTTCACTTTTACGGCTCAGGGCATTGCTCATGAGCATATTCTTCACATGGCACTTGGAACATCTCTTGCGAGCATTATTTTTACCTCTATTTCCAGTGTCATTGCACACAGCAATCGAGATGCCGTGTTATGGCCGGTAGTGTCAAGCATTACACCCGGGATCCTGATTGGGACATTTGCCGGGGCATGGATCGCCTCGATGCTCTCCACTAATTTTCTTAAGGGTTTTTTCGGTGTGTTTCTTGTATATGTTGCAACCCAGATGGTGATGGGGATAAAACCCAAACCTTCCAGAAACGTGCCAGGTCAAATCCTGATGGGAAGCATCGGTTCCATTATAGGAGTCTTTTCAAGCCTTTTGGGGATTGGAGGCGGCACGCTGTCCGTACCATTTCTCTTATGGTGCAATACTTCCATACACAAAGCCATAGGCACTGCTGCCGCGATTGGTTTTCCCATCGCCATAGCAGGTACATTGGGATATATTATAAATGGCTATGGAGTTCCAGGCTTGCCGACTTACAGCGTTGGCTATATCCATCTGGCAGCACTTGGCGGGATTGTTATCGCAAGTATTTGTACCGCTCCATATGGGGCCAGGCTCGCTCACAGCCTTCCTGTTGATAAACTCAGGAAAACCTTTGCTGTTCTTCTCTATTTTGTCGGAGCAAGGATGATCTGGTCGATATTATAGATTTGAATCATCCTCTTTTAAAAATCATCCTGTTTTACCATGAAAACGCATTTTGATCTGATTTTCATGATTCGGGGTGATCACACAATGGCCATGAATGTTTAGTTCCGCCCATTCGATCTCATCAGTTTTTTTTGGGAGAGGCTGCTAATCATACTGCGTGAATGACAGGATACTTGACGGATGAAACGACTAAAACTTGCAAAAACATTCAATTCAACCTTGAAAGGAATACCATGCCAGGAGATTTTCAGATTTCAAACGCCT
>JADFYT010000354.1 GCA_015232935.1 Desulfamplus sp. | reverse complement strand
ATGAATGAAATAGCTCTTCCCTGTGTTCTCTCCATTCAGACCGGTATCAATGAACCTCGTTATGTAGGTATCCGTGGTATCAGAAAAGTCGCACAGGTTGAGATCCCTGTTAAGGATGCCGCTGCTCTTGGTATTGATCCCTCTTCTGTAGGAGATGCCGGTGCAAAGGTAAAAAGAGTTGACTATTTTGTGCCAGAGCTTGGTGCCGGTGCAGAGATGCTTGAAGGCTCCACAGATGAGATTATCGCACAGCTCATTGAGAGAATCAAAAGCAAGGGAGGTCTCGCATAATGACTCAGATATTTGTATATGTTACGCATGTAGCTGGTGTTGCGGATGATATTGCATCTGAGTATATCTCAGCCGCAAAAAAAATTGATCCCGCTGCAACCGTGACAGCAGTTGTAACTGGTGCTGGTGCTGATCTTGACAAGGTTGCCGACTCACTTGCTTCAAAATATGCTGAAGTAATCAAGATAGGCAACGAGGCTCTCGCATACCCGAATGCAGAGGTTGTTCGCAAGGCTTTGTGCAATGCACTTGATAAATCCGCTGTTGTTCTGGCTCCGCATAATACATTTGGCATGGATATGTGTCCGGGCCTTTCAATCAAGATGGATTCCGCATTTGCTGCGGATGCTGTTGATTTTGAAGGTGTTGAAGATGGCAAGCTCAAACTTGTACGCCAGGAACTTGGTGGTGCTGTGAGTACCCATGTGGCCTGTGATATCTCCAATGGTGCTGTTATTACCATTCGCCCGGGTGCTTTTGCACCGGTTGATGCCGCTGCCGGTGGAAAGGTGACAGACAAATCTGGTGAGGCTGGAGACCTTACAGCCAAAAGACGCTTCCTTGAAGTGCTTCAGGCTGAAGTTGGCGATGTGGATATCACAAAATCTGATGTTCTGGTATCTGTTGGTCGTGGAATTCAGGAGCAGGAAAATATTGAGATCGCCCAGGAGCTTGCAGAGGCTATGGGTGCTGTTGTCTCCTGCTCAAGACCTATTGTTGATGCAAAGTGGCTTGAAAAATCACGTCAGGTTGGCACATCAGGCAAAACTGTAAAGCCCAAAGTATATATGGCTATGGGTATAAGCGGATCTTTCCAGCATATGGGTGGGGTAAAAGGAAATCCTTATATTGTTGCAGTAAACAAAAATCCAAAAGCTCCTATTTTTCAGGTGGCAGATGTGGGTATTGTTACAGATATTCTGGAGTTCATGCCAGCTCTTACAGAAGCAATTAAAGAGATGTAGCCTGCATTTACAGTTGAGAATCTGATTTGTAAAAAACTATCTTTGCAAAATCAAGATTTGGTGAAGATAGTTTTTTTTGTGCAGTACAGGTCATGTATCCTTTTTTGATACATGACCTGTTTTTGTTTATGCATACTGTTGCAAAAAAAGTATTTTTTTTGTACTTTAATCAATCTGGAAGTCTGACCCGATTTAAATACTTAATAGCGGCCATGGCAAGTCACCTGACACAACAAAACATGAAAGTCCGAGCAATTATAAAAGAAGGGACTTTCATATAAAAGATTAAGGAGCATTATTATGAGACTTTTAACCCGTTCAGATTTTGATGGTCTGGGATGTGCAGCACTTCTCAAAGAAAAAGGGATGATTGATGATATCAAGTTTGTTCACCCCAAGGATATTCAGGATGGAAAGATTGAGGCGGATGAGAATGATATTCTTGCCAATATTCCATATGTGAAAGGTTGTGGCTTATGGTTTGACCACCATTCAAGTGAGACTGAAAGGCAGGCTTATGGTAACTATAATGGTGTAAGTGAGCCTTCAGCTTTAAGTGCAGCCCGTGTTATTTATGAGTACTATGGAGGTGAAAAAGCATTTAATAATGAGCACCTTAATGATCTGGTGCTGGCTGTTGATAAAGCCGATTCCGGTAATTTTACGGTAGAGCAGGTTTTAAACCCCAAAGGTTGGGATCTGCTCTCGTTTGTCATGGATCCAAGGACAGGACTTGGCCGTTACAGAGACTACCGAATCAGTAATTATCAGCTTATGATGGATATGATTGAGTATTGTCGCAATAAAAGTGTTGATGAGATCCTTGAAATTGAGGATGTCAAAGAGAGAACCCGTCGCTATTCTGAACAAGACGCTCTTTTTAAAGATATGGTACGTACCAATGCAAGCATAAGGAATAATGTAATTGTGCTAGATTTGAGAAATCAGGAGGAGATATATACAGGTAACAGGTTTGTCCTTTACAGCCTTTATCCTGAACAGAATGTCTCTATCCAGGTAGTATGGGGATTTCAGCGGCAGAATATCGTTATGACATGTGGATACAGTATCTTTAATAAAAGCTGTACCACAGACATAGGCTCACTGATGCTCAAATACGGGGGTGGTGGTCATAAAAAAGTTGGTACCTGTCAGATTCCAGTTGAAAAAGCTGATGCGGTTCTGGAAGAGCTGATTGAACAGATTCAGAATAAATAATGTAATTTGATATGAGGTTTTTTTAATGAGAAGATGGCTTCTCTCCTTTATATTACTCTCTTTGATGCCATGCTTCTATGTGGCATCTGAATTTTTTCCTTTATCAGAGTTCTTCTCCTTGATATCCGGAACCTCTTCATTGTCTTTTGCCAACAATCTACCTGCTGACACTATAGACTTGTCTTTGGCGGGTTCTGCCTCCAATGATCTACGTATCTCTCATGAAACACGCATTGTTGGAGGACAGACTGTAACTGATCCCTCAAAGTATCCATGGATGGCTGCTTTGGTTTACAGCAACGAGTATGACCTTGCCCGT
>JADFYT010000353.1 GCA_015232935.1 Desulfamplus sp. | reverse complement strand
TGAATCAGGGCTTCTTTTATTGCAGGGGATGGGAAGGTGGCATATATATGTCGTCAGAAACTATCTTTACATCCATCATAGGCATTGTCTTTTTAAACGATCCTGTCTCGTGGCGATTCTGGACAGGTGCTTCCTTGATCCTTGGAAGCGGTATTCTGCTTAACTGGCTTAAAGCAAGAGGAAGTCAGCATTAGATTTTCTGCGGAACCGGACTTTTATCATTGATCTTCTGGATTTACAGTGAGTTCTGCGGGAGTGCCATGATCTTTTTCTTCTCCAGTTGAAATATCATCAGTTTCAAGATCGCAAGTTCCGCATGGAGGAGATCTATGATATGCCAAGCCTCTCCATAACCGCCTTTGTTGGTACTCCACCATCATCCCAGCCCATGAGGTGGTAAAAATCCTGAACCATTCTGGAAAGTCCGTGTACTTTTTCTCCTTTCACTGCCCCTTCCGGCAGACCCTCTGTCTGAAAAAAACCAGGCAGGGTGTCATCCTCGGATGTTGCACCGCAGGCTATGTTGAACAGCTTTTCCATGTTTATGGTTCTTTCGCCAATAGTAAACAGCTCTTTGCTTGAAAGATCAATACCGGTGACTGCACGAACAAGAGTGCTTTCATTTTCAAGGTCAAATTTGCCAAGTATTGATAGAGCCGGTACCTTGCAAAGTCCAAGAGAGTCGATAACAGCACTTACAAAAAGACACTTTTTGATTAACGCCCCTTTCCCTTGGGTTACTAAAGGATTGATACTCTGGCTTGTTCCAAAATCGCTTTGTGCCTGTTCGGCAGAGTAGCGAAAGGCAGGTATTGGATAGACACTTGTAAAATCTCCGCCCCGAAGGGATATTGCATACGTCAAGGCCATAATCTGTGTGCCTCTTGGATCTCCGCCATAAATCTCCACCCCTTTTGCCTGGAACGCAAATTTTTCAGAACCTCTTTTGATAATCCCGGATGCCCTCTTTACACCCTGGGATAAAATCCTTCCAAAACCCTCCTGATGGGCAATTTTAATCATCAGGCTCTCCATGACCTTAGCATTGCCCCAGGTCAGCTCAAGACCGTCCGTATCTTCAGTTGTCAGTATGCCACGATCAAAAAGATCCATGGCAAAGGCAATAGTAGAGCCGGTGGATATGGTATCTATTCCAAGAATATTGGCAAGATTGCTTAAATAGAGCAGCTCCTCAGGATCATTGAGTCCGCATAAAGAGCCCATGTTGATAATTGTTTCGTATTCCGGTCTGCATCCGGTAAATCCCTGATGACGGCCTGCTTCAATCTTGATCTGTGCCTTGCAGTGCACCGGGCATCTGTGGCAGCTTGTATTTTTTTTAACATACTGTCTGAGATTTCTGCCATCAATCCTCTCTATGTTTTCCATGCATCCTTCACGATAGTTTCTGGTTCCAAGCTGTCCCGCATCGTTTAAAGGTATTATGTGGGCAGAGCTTCCAAGCTTTGAAAAATCGTTAAACACAGGAAGAGATGATTTTATTTTGCTGATATAATCCTTGACTATGGATTTGATGGCTTTGTCTGTAAAAAGCTCTGTTTTTCCAATAGGTTCAACCCCTTCCACCACTATTGCCTTGATGTTTTTGGAGCCCATGACCGCACCAAGTCCCGTGCGGCCTGCCGCATGGTCATCTCCATGCATGATACAGGCATAATGTACCATATTTTCTCCGCCAACACCTATGCACAGAATTTCTGTTAATTTATTCTGATACTTTTTCCTGAGTTCCCGTTCTGTCTGACGTGTATCCATTCCCTTTATCTGTTCGCATCTGTGAATGGATATGCCATCCTTGTTGACTAAAATATATGACAAAGCAGATGCTCGACCCGCAATTATAATGGATGCGACATCAAGTGACTTGAATCTTGTTCCTATATGCCCGCCCACATTGGAGCTGCCCATAAGTCCGGAAAGAGGAGACCTTGCACTCAGATGAACCCGTGAGGAGGCTGGCACCCGGGTACCGGTTAAAAAGCCGGGACTTATCACAAGAATATTTTCAGGAGACAAAGCAGAAGGAACCGGCAGGTCAGCAGACAGTGCAGAGGGACACGGCAGGTCGGCAGACAAAGCAGAGAGAACCGGCATGGAGGGCAACAGGTGTTTATAGAGATACCAGGTGTTAAAGCCAAAGCCACCCAGGATATACCGGGCATCTTCGTCAGTGAACGGGGTGGAAAAGATGCTCTGTGTGGTCAGATCTATATTAAAAATTGTTCCGATAGGTCTCAAAACTATATTCTCCAAAAAAACAAAGCATTTGTATGGCCAGGTTAGTCAGGGTATCTGTTTTTATAAATATTAATCTTTTTATTTAATTATTTCAATAGTTTTTATATGCCATAAATGGCGGAACGACCTGTCACAGCAAAAAATAAAGTCTCATGGTTACAGCGATTTAAAAAGACTTTAATATAAAAAACAGTGGTTAAAATATCGCCCGCAAAAATGTGGTTTGGCACTTGCAACTGTCTTGATTTAAGATTATAGTATTTCACTAAAAAGTGATCTTGATAAAACAAATTCAACCAGATTAGACAAATTTAAAATATAAAATCAAGTAAATTTGAATTAACACCCAACCCATTAAACTTTAAGGAGCTATTGTATGAATTTTGAATCTGTTGATGATATTCTTGCCTATGCCATTGAAAAAGAGAAAGAAGCTGTACAGTTCTACACAGATCTTAGCACTAAAGACAATTTCAAGTCTGTGAAAGAGACTTTTGAAAGTTTTGCCAAAGAGGAGCAAAAACATGTTCAGCTTCTT
>JADFYT010000352.1 GCA_015232935.1 Desulfamplus sp. | reverse complement strand
TGTGAGTCTGATTGAAACTTTGACTGCAAAACCCCGGGTTCTGATTGAAACTGTGACTGCCAAGCTCGGGGATCTGATTCTGAAACTGAAGATTGTGACTGGCCAGTTGTTGATTGGTTTTCTGAATATGAATTTGATCCTTGGGACTGAGAAACCATGGAATCTGTCTGTGAGCGTAACCCACCTTTATCTATTTTGCCGATATCTGTTCCATTGTCGCTGTCAATAACCCAGGTATCCTTGGTGCCGCCTCCCTGCGAAGAATTTACCACAAGAGAGCCTTTTTTCAATGCTACCCGGGTGAGTCCCCCGGGCATTACATATATATCGTCTCCATAGAGAATATATGGCCTTAAATCAACATGGCGTCCTTCAAAATGGTCACCCACAATGGTAGGAACCCTTGAGAGGGATATGGTCGGCTGGGCAATATAGTTTCTGGGGTTCTTCTGGATCAGAAGACTGAAAGCGTCACGCTCCTCTTGCGTGGCATGAGGACCTACCAGCATGCCGTAACCGCCGGATTCATTGGCAGCCTTGACAACAAGTTTATCCAGGTTTTCAAGTACATGTGCCCGATCATTATCGTTTCTGCAAATAAAGGTTGGGACATTAGGCAAAATGGCATCTTCATCAAGATAATATTTTATTATTTCAGGAACATAGGCATATACCGCCTTGTCATCCGCAATGCCGGTTCCAGGTGCGTTTGCCATGGCAACCTTGCCTGAGCGATAGACATCCATTATTCCCGGAATCCCGAGCATGGAGTCAGACCTGAAAGACAGAGGATCTATGAAATCATCATCAAGCCTGCGGTAAATAACGTCAATACGCTGAAGTCCCTTGGTTGTCCTCATATAGACAAAACCATCAGAAACAACCAGATCCTGGCCTTCCACAAGTTCCACACCCATCTGCTGGGCGAGAAAGGAGTGCTCAAAATAGGCTGAGTTGTACATGCCAGGAGTCAACACACCTATTGTCGGAGAAGATATGGCTTCAGGTGCAAGATTTTCAAGTGTGGCAAGCAGCTTGTTTGGATAGTCATCCACTGGTCTGACCCTTGAGTCGGCAAATACATTGGGAAAAGTACGTTTGAGTACCTGCCGGTTCTCAAGAACATAGGACACTCCGGAAGGACAACGCATGTTATCCTCAAGTACATAGAATCTGCCGTCCCTGTCACGGATCAAATCCGTGCCGGTTACATGACACCAGATATTTTTTGGAGGTGTAAATCCCTCACACTGTTTACGGTAGGTAGCACAAGACATTATAAGATCTTCAGGAACGATCTTGTCCTTTAGGATTTTTCCGTCATTATAGATGTCGCTGATAAACTGGTTAAGGGCATAAATTCGCTGTTTGAGCCCACGCTCAATGAGTTGCCAGTCCTGATTGTCTATAATTCGCGGAATAATATCAAAAGGCAGAATTTTCTCGGTGCCCTCCTCACTACCATAGACAGCAAAGGTGTTGCCGGTTTGAAGCAAGGCTGTTTCAGCCGCCTTCTGTTTGTGAAGCAGATCATTTTCCGGCAAGGACTCTATCTTGTTGATCAAAAGCTCGGCTCCATGTCGTGGAGAGCCATTATCGTCGAACAGCTCATCATAAAATCCCTGGGTAAGATAGTGTGAAAATTTCATTCCAGCTCCTCTCGTATTTTTTTAATCTTCATCGTGTTTTTTAATCTTGAGATGGCCTTGATTTCTTCAGGTGACATTGATTGCCAATTTCAGATTATTCAGTTCTTTTTGACTTAAATTGTCATATTGTTCATGTAGTTCGAGTTATTCGCCATGTTGTCTGGATTGTTTGGGTTATTTGTAAAATTGTTTAGTTTGTTTATCAGATTTTTCAGGTTATTTGTAATAATTATATATGATTATATCATACTCCATATAACTAATAATACCCAAAAGTTTTTTTCAATAAATTATATTGACAAAGAAAAACATGAGTGATTTATCATGCGATCAGGCAATGCTTCCGGGAAAAAATTATGCAAATGCCGATGATACCTATTTTTATCTTTTTTTTTCAAGGAGACCACAAATGATTTCTTTTATTAACAAAAGTCTTACACTAAAAATACTCATAATTCTTGTTTCCATACTGGTTCTATCATTTGCAGGTCTATCTTTTTTCACTGTAAAAGTCCAGACATCCTTGCTTGAGGATGTAATATCCACAGTTGATGTCAGATTGAAAAAAACAGGCGGGGAGACGGAAAATCAGTTCGCATCCCTTGAATCCGATCTTACGATATCACTTGACAGCATGAAGCAGCAGGCGGTTTCCAATATATCGGAATCGACTGAAAAAGCCATAACAAAGGAGGAGGAAGAGCTGAAAAAGGGGATGGACGGGATACTTATCACCAACGCAAGAATCATAGCCGATCTTCTCCATAAAATCGCCCAGCCCCTTTTGATGGAAGAAAAATTTACAGAGGTGAAAAAATTTGCTTCTACTGTGACTGAATCAGATGAGGTTATATACGCCATTTTCCTTGATGCTGAAGGAAATCCACTTGTCGATTATGTCGATTATGTTGATGACCGGATTGATATGTACCTTCAGCAGGGCAAAGGAAACAGCGATGTAGAGATTGTTCTTGCCGAATCCATCAAGGATCCAACAGTACTAGTTCACGAAAAGGAGCTTAAATACTTTGGCATACCCAAAGGAAAGATTGTGGTCTGTGTTGCAAGAGACGCTGTTGACAAGGAGATCAAGGCACTTGAATCAAGGTTTGACCTTTATAAAAAAAGCAATGCGGACAGCATCGAAAATATC
>JADFYT010000351.1 GCA_015232935.1 Desulfamplus sp. | reverse complement strand
TATAGTCTCTTTTATCATCCTCTGCTATACAGGTCATTATTCTTTGCAGTGCATAGCTGGCATCCCCCTTTTCCAGAACAAGGCTTCCAAGCCTGTACAGTGACTTGATATAGTTTTTCTTCTCCTGATGGCGATCCAGCCTCTGTTCACCGGTAAGGCTCTCCCAGTTTGCACATGCCCTGCTGAAAAGAGGAATCGCAGGGTCAGGCTTGTTCTCGATCTGGCTGTAGAGCATTCCCTGACGATAAAAACAGGTGATACCATCAGGCCGAAGCTGTTGGGCCTTTTCAAAGTTTGCGTGTGCAAGCTCGATGCGTTTTGCCTTTACTTCAGGGGTGAGCATGATCTCTTTGTTTTTCAGGGCAAAAAGCGAGTTATATGCTGTGTATGCAATAGATGAGCGGTTATAGAAATTATCAGGTTCTCTTTTTATGCATATCTCAAGTTCTGCAATGGCTTCGTCAAAACGATTAAGCTGTCCAAGGGCAAATGCAACCTTCTCACGTATGGGCAGATCGGTTCCGGAAGCAACCAGTTCAGGATTTTTCTCATTCACAGGGTAGTACAGGGATATTATGTTGTCCCACTGATTGGCCTGCATCAAAAGAAGAATATCATCAAGGCTTTTCTGCTTTGCCTTTTTGATAAGGTCGCTCTCGGGATTGACAAGATCCTTGAGAGTAAGAAACTGATCCTCAAACAGCTCTGAAAACAGATCGCCTGTTTCTCCTGACACCCTGCCCGAAGCTGAAGACTCCGGTTTTTTTTGCACCAGACGGGTAACAGGTTTGGCCGGCAACGCTGTTTTAGCTGGTTCGGGTGTCCCTAAACTCTCCACAGGCATTGTGAAACTATCGGCTTTAACCATTGCTGATTTAAGGGCATCAGACAACTTGCCCGCCCCCGCAAGATCCGGCGATTTGGCAGTATCAGCGGCACCTGACTGCTTTGGCATATTGGAACTGTAAATTATCCGTGCACTTGATCCCAATGATGGCATGACATTTCCTCCTCAAGTTTAAAAAAACAGGCTTAAATAGCAACTCCCTGTTAATATAAATGTCATTGCCGCCGAAAATTTCAGTTTTTATGCATACTTTCTGAAACGCACATGCCGGAAGGTGTGAGTCAGCCGGACTGTTCCGTCTGAGCCACGCACCTCCACGGCATTTCTTTCTGTTGTTGAATATACAGGAATAATGCCAAGATCAGACGCCAGATTGACAAGATGATATACAGCACCAAAATCGCCCTGAACCAGAACATAATCACCTCTGTCAGAGTTTACAGAGAGCCAATCCCAAACCGGGAAGATATAATCCCCGACACTTTCGATATCTGCCGGTATCTGCCCCCACAGATCTTTCAGTTCCGGTGTCAGACCGACAAATCTGGAGATGCCAAGCGTGTTTTGAGCATCCAGCTTCTGCTCGGCGGTGATATCGTGGCTGAATATGAGAAAGAGTGTTTTTGACATTGTTTTATCCTATGATAATTCTGACTTATTGTATCCTTTTATCCTGGCTATCCTGATTTTTTAAGAAGCAAATTCACATGATTTTTGCGTTTGAGTTTATTCTCTTTTGTTTTTTTACCATAAGAAGCAAATTGATCTCTTATAAGCAGAGCCAGCTCTTTCTCTTTTTCATCGAGCGTTTCAATCTGCTGAATATGTTTGTCATAAAATTTTATGGCATTCTCTTCAGTCGGCTCTTTTTTCATAAGCAGAATATCCTTTTCAATCCCCTCTGCATTTTCAAGCTCCTTCTCAAGAGCCTCTGCTTCGGCTGCTTTTTGTGCCTCCTGTTTTTTTCTCAAGTCTTCGGCTTCCTTTTTTTTCTTTGCAGCTTTTTTTTTTTCTGCATCGGCTCTTTTTTCAGCTTCATCCTGCTCTATTTTTTTTTGCAATTCTTGTTTCTCACGCTCTTTAATTTCTTTCGCTTTTTGTTTACATGACTCTGTTGTATCTTTAATCTCGCCAAAGCGTCCATATCCAACAGCGGTCTTGGCACCTAAACCAAGCAAAGTCAAAGCAGTTTTAAACGCCTCAATTAACTCTTTTTTATATGCTGATGCTTTATCATTAAGAAAAAAGCCTCTGAATTTATAGATTGAACCCTTTTCAACAACTAAAAACTTGATAGGAACAGGCAGCTCTGTTTCAACTGGTCCATCTGTGGTTTTATTCTGATAATAATTGCCATGATGCGGATTCATGATATCAACCTTAAGGTCTGGCACTGTTTCCGAATAGGCATCCATAAAGGCAAACCCGCCTCTTTTAGCATCGTTAGCGTCCGTTCCTCCAAAAAGCTCAACAAGTCCTGTAACGTCTTGTTCCTCAACAGTTCCGTCTTTCACTTTACCAACATTTTCTGGTGCATTGGCAAAATTTACGCAGTAAGCATACCTGACAGCCCCTTTTATTGAAGATGCCGGCAGGTATGGAATTCCCATATTGCGGTCAAACACCATTCCAACCTCTGTTGGCGAAGTTTCCCCGATTCCTGTTAAAAGAGGAGTTTCAGAAGTTGCGGATATTTCAAGTGCCTGTGAGCCAAGTTCAGCATAGGATTCAAGACAGAGCGTCTGACGTTCATGGAGTTTGGAGAGAATAGGTTGAGCATTTTTTAATACAACTGCATGAGATTTCTGATTTTCAAGAATTGACCATTCGTAATTAATTCTGTTGCCGCCTGTCTGACCGTTATGCCAAGATTTTTGAGCTTTGAGTTTTAATTCGCCTTTTTCTAAATCTTTCTGATACCTGCAAAATTTCTGAAAATATAATCCGAAATTACTAACTGCATTG
>JADFYT010000350.1 GCA_015232935.1 Desulfamplus sp. | reverse complement strand
TTAAGTCCGCAATAGACAGCATCTGCTCCCGCAGCAATTGCAGCGAGAAATGAATATTTATCGCCTGCCGGTGCAAGAATCCTGGCTTTACCTGATTTGGTCATATTTGAATTCGGTCATTTTTAAATTGGGCATTAAGGCTATAAATTACAGATGCACTCATTTTATTTTGGTAATATTCAACTTCTGTCCGACTACCCGTACTTTTTTCAAAAGTTTGAATATAGCCTCAGGCATACCCTCTGGAAGATCAACCGTGCTTTTTTCATCATGAATCACAATATTGCCAATGAATTTGCCGTCTAATCCCGCCTCATTTGCTATGGCACCCACGATATCTCCGGCTTTTACGCCATGTATATTGCCGACATCCAGCCGAAATCTCTCCATGCCCCTGGCAACAGGCGGCATTCTATTCTCGCCTTTAAGATCCTCTTCGCTCTTTTTTGAGTTTGCTTTACCTTTTTTTGACTTTTTTTCTACATCTTCAAGGCTTGATTTGCTTTTAAGATCATGCCCAGCCTTTTTTCTGATCTCTTTAGCCGGTTCCTGAGGCACATCTTTTCTATCCTTTAAACGACCTGGCTCTTTTAAACTGCCAGTCTCTTTTTTTGAAGCCGACACTTTTCTTGAGGAGCTGTTATCAATATCATCTTGAATTTTTTTCTTCTTTTGCCTGACCTCGCCAACCGATTCATCTCCTGCTTCTTTAGTGGCTGAATGTATTTTTTTCTTGATGGTTGACTGGTCTCTTTCCTTGGCGGTTGATCTGTGCTGTTCCTGTTGTTTGCGGGCTTCTCTACCGGTTTTTTGTGAGATGCTCCTGTTTTTGCTTGATATGTCAGAATCATCCGCATTTTTTCTTTCAGAAACTCCGTGTTTCTCATGTGCAGGAAACAGCGGCTTGTCCCCATTGGTAATAATGGCAAGGGCAGCGGCTATATCTAACGCAGGAACATCATACTCCTGCCGGTATTCATCCATAAGCTCCCGAAACATTGAAATCTCTTCAGATGCCAGTGTGTCTGTAATACGCTGCTTGAAAGCGGCGATACGTTTATTTGTAATTGCACTGGTACTTGGCAAATTCATCATCTCAAGTTTCTGACGGGTAGTTTTTTCTATCACCTTGAGCATCCACATCTCTCTTGGAGATACAAACAAAATGGCATCCCCTGCTCTGCCGGCTCTGCCGGTTCTGCCAATCCTATGGATGTAGGATTCAGCTTCCGTAGGGATGTCATAGTTGATAACATGGCTTATACGCTCCACGTCCAGGCCTCTGGCAGCCACATCTGTCGCCACAATAATATCTATCTTGCCGCTTTTAAATCTTTCAATTGTCCGCTCTCTTGATTTCTGGGCAATATCGCCATTCAATGCTTCAGTAGCATATCCACGGGCTTCAAGTTTTTCAGCAAGTTCAACAGTTGCGGTTTTTGTCCTGACAAACACAAGGATGGCATCAAAATCTTCGGCATCAAGGATTCTTGTCAAAGCATCAAGTTTATCTGTCCCCTTGACCATCCAGAATCTCTGCCTGATTGTATCTGCTGTCATGGTTTTAACCTGAATGGTAATCTCTTCTGGTTTTCTCAGATACTTACGGGCAATGGCTCTGATAGCGGGAGGCATGGTGGCAGAAAAAAGGGCCATCTGGCGGGATTCGGGAGTCTGCTCAAGAATCCATTTAACATCATCAATAAAACCCATCCGTAGCATCTCGTCCGCCTCGTCCAGAACCAGACAGGTAAGCTCGCTTAAATCCAGTGTTCCCCGTTTCATGTGATCCATAAGTCTTCCAGGGGTGCCAACCACTACATGAAGGCCGCGCTTGAGCTGCTTGAGCTGGACATCGTATGACTGGCCGCCATAAATCGGAAGTACATGAAAATACTTCATGCGGGCAGCATAACCTTTAAAGGATTCTGCCACCTGAATGGCAAGCTCCCTGGTCGGAGTAATAACAAGTACCTGTGGATTTTTCTTTTTAAGATCAATACGGGACAGAAGCGGCAGTGCAAAGGCTGCGGTCTTTCCGGTTCCTGTCTGGGCCTGACCTACAACATCCTTGCCGGCAAGAACATGGGGAATGATCATCGACTGAATTGACGTTGGTGTTTCGTACCCTATATCATCAAGGGCTTTTAGTACCGGTTTGGACAGATTCATTTCGCTAAAGCCGGTTTCAGATATCTGAGAAGCCTGTTCACGGGAATCTTCTTGAATAACATTGATGTTATTGTCTGTACCGATGTTATTGTCTGTTAAATCTTTAGATGTGTTCAGAGACTCACTGTTGGCAAACTTTTCGGGAAGGACTTGATTTTTGTGGTTTTCCTGGGACATTAATATATAACCTTTAATAAAAATGGTATTGAGATCTGTATGGATTACACAGAGAGATTTCTCCTCTGTTTCATTCACGGAATAAAAATGTTGGATAGTAGTATTTTTTCAATAAATTCACAATCTTTTTTTTGAAAAACATGGCTTGCAAGTCTGTTGTTTATACTATACATGATTTTGTATAAAAAATTGAATTTAAAAAAAAATGATGTTAGTCTAAATTCATTAATTGTAGCAAGCTGCTTATGTTTAAGGAGCTTTTTTGCCAGATATATTTTTAAATCAAGGAGACTTATATGAAAAAAATATCCGATTCCCCTTGCTCTGATAGAAGGTTGCCAAGTAACTGTAGAAGATTGCTGCATAACTGTTACAGGAAAATTTTAATTACGTTCTCGATTTTTTTCATTTTCTCCTACTTTTTTATGATTGGTGACAATGCCTGCGAAGCACAAGAATATGCAGGCCA